>NZ_RCOD01000052.1:0-48868 GCF_004307505.1 Pseudomonas sp. Sample_11 | reverse complement strand
CGTGGTAGCTGTGTTCGGTGTGGTAGCCCTGACTGTCGAACCAGTCGTGCCAGGCCTGCGGTCGCGAGGCATTTTGCAGCAGCACCAGGTCGGTGAGTTGCGTCGGGTCAGTGAATGGCGTGTCCGGCAGGCTGCCCGGGGCGCAGACCGGTACCAGTTGTTCGCCGAACAGTTTCAGGCATTCGGTGCCCGGTCGCGATGCCTGGCCGAAGTAGAAAGCCAGATCGCTGCGCCCCTGCAACAGATCATCGGCCTCCTGTTCGTTACACAGATCCAGATGAATCGACGGATGGCGCAGGCGCCAGCCTTTCAGGCGCGGCACCAGCCAACGGGCGCCGAAGGTCGACGGAGTGGAGACGCGCAGGACTTCGGTTTCGCCGCCGTAGGAACGCAGGTAATGCGTCGACATCTCCACTTGGCTGAGGATTTTTCTGACCTCGACCAGATACAAATCCCCGGCCGGTGTCATCTGCAAGCGCCGACGCACGCGGCGGAACAACAAATGCTGCAACAGTTCTTCAAGCTGTGCGACCTGTTTGCTCACCGCACTCTGGGTCAGGTTCAGCTCTTCGGCGGCGCGGGTAAAACTCAGGTGCCGGGTCACGGCCTCGAAGCATTGCAGCGCGGTGATCGAGGGCAAGTGGCGTTTGTTCAGCATGGCCAGTCCTTTTTCTTGTCTTTCGCTAGGCAGCATGAATAAACGGAATGATATCTGGCGTAAAGGTCGTTTGTTGCATCGCCGCAGTGAGGCTACAACTAAAGGCCTGCCCGGCCATGCAAAGGATGGCCGCACACATTCTGTTTTTGCTTGAGGAGAGACCGATGGTAGCCGCATTGCTTGATCGTCTGGGAGTCAACCCGGCCCTGTACCAGAACGGCAAGGTGCCGGTGCATTCGCCCATCGATGGCAGTGAAATTGCCTCGGTGAACTGGGAGGGCGCTGCGGAAGTCGAGCAGCACATCAGTCGCGCAGATCATGCATTCGAGCAATGGCGCAAGGTGCCGGCACCGCGTCGCGGTGAGCTGGTGCGTCAGTTCGGCGAAGTGTTGCGCGAGTACAAGGCCGATCTCGGCGAGCTGGTGTCGTGGGAGGCCGGCAAGATCACTCAGGAAGGTCTGGGTGAAGTGCAGGAGATGATCGACATCTGCGACTTCGCCGTTGGCCTGTCGCGCCAGCTGTACGGTCTGACCATCGCCTCCGAGCGCCCGGGCCACCATATGCGTGAAACCTGGCATCCGCTTGGCGTGGTCGGCGTCATCAGCGCGTTCAACTTCCCGGTCGCAGTGTGGGCATGGAACACCACCCTGGCGCTGGTCTGCGGCAACCCGGTGGTGTGGAAGCCGTCGGAGAAAACTCCGCTGACCGCGCTGGCCTGTCAGGCACTGTTTGATCGCGTAGTGAAAAATTTCAGCGATGCCCCGGCGAGCCTGTGCCAGGTGGTGATCGGCGGACGCGATGCCGGCGAAGCGCTGGTCGATGATCCGCGTGTCGCGCTGATCAGCGCCACCGGCAGCACGCGCATGGGCCGCGAAGTGGCGCCGAAAATCGCCGCGCGTTTCGCCCGCAGCATTCTTGAACTGGGTGGCAACAACGCGATGATCCTCGGCCCGAGCGCCGATCTGGACATGGCAGTGCGCGCGATTCTGTTCAGCGCCGTCGGCACCGCCGGGCAACGCTGCACGACTTTGCGCCGTCTGATCGCCCATGAATCGGTCAAGGAAGAAATCGTTACCCGCCTCAAGGCTGCCTATTCGAAAGTACGCATCGGCCATCCGCTGGAAGGCAATCTGGTCGGCCCGCTGATCGACAAGCACAGCTTCGAAAACATGCAGGATGCGCTGGAACAGGCACTGAGCGAAGGCGGCCGGGTGTTCGGTGGCAAGCGTCAACTGGAAGAGCAATTCCCCAACGCCTACTACGTGTCGCCGGCCATCGTGGAAATGCCCGAGCAGAGCGACGTGGTCTGCAGCGAAACCTTCGCGCCGATTCTCTACGTGGTCGGCTACAGCGATTTCGAGGAAGCGCTGCGCCTGAACAACGCCGTGCCGCAAGGCCTGTCATCGTGCATCTTCACCACCGACGTGCGTGAGGCCGAGCGGTTCATGTCGGCGGTCGGCAGTGACTGCGGCATCGCCAACGTCAACATCGGCCCGAGCGGTGCGGAAATCGGCGGTGCATTTGGTGGCGAGAAAGAGACCGGCGGCGGCCGTGAATCCGGCTCCGATGCCTGGCGCGCGTACATGCGCCGGCAGACCAACACCGTCAACTACTCGCTGGAATTGCCGTTGGCGCAGGGCATTACATTCGATTAAGCAGCTACAAGCTTCAAGCTACAAGCGTCAAGCAGACCGGCTTGCAGCTTGTAGCTTGTGGCTTGCGGCTGCTCCGACAGGAGCTTGGCAATGCCGTTACGCGAAGAATGTCTGTGGGAAACGCTCACGCCACAACGCCCGGATAACGCCGCGCTCAGTGGCGAGGTCAAGGTCGATGTCTGTGTGATCGGCGCCGGGTTCACCGGGTTGTCAGCGGCGCTGCATCTGTTGGAAAAAGGCAAAAGCGTCTGCGTGCTGGAAGCGCATCGCGCAGGGCACGGTGGCTCCGGGCGCAATGTCGGGCTGGTCAACGCCGGCATGTGGATTCCTCCGGACGAGATCGAAGCCGGGTTCGGCGAGGCGGTCGGCAGTCAGCTCAACCGCATGCTCGGTGCGGCGCCGGCGCTGGTGTTCAGCCTTGTGGATAAATACGCCATCGATTGCCAATTGCGCCGCGAAGGCACTCTGCACATGGCGCATAACGCCAAGGGCGAGGCGGATCTGCGCAGTCGCGAGCAGCAGTGGAAGCGCCGTGGCGCGCCGGTCGAACTGCTCACCGGCAAGGCCTGCGAGCAAGCCACCGGCACGCAGAAAATCGCCGCCGCGTTGCTTGATCGCCGCGCCGGCACGCTCAACCCGATGGCCTATGTCACCGGGCTGGCCAATGCCGTGCGCGGGCTCGGCGGGCAGATGTTCGATCATTCGCCGGTGACTCGCCTCGAGCGCATCGGGCAGAACTGGTCGGTGCAAACCGCCCAGGGTTCGGTACTCGCCGAACAAGTGGTCATCGCCTCCAATGCTTACACCGAAGGCGACTGGACCGAACTCAAGCGCAATTTCTTTCCCGGTTATTACTACCAGGTCGCCTCGGTGCCGCTCAGCGAAGACGCTGCGCAGGAAATTCTCCCGGGCGGGCAGGGCTCGTGGGACACCCGTCAGGTATTGAGCAGCATCCGTCGCGACAAGGACGGGCGCCTGTTGCTTGGCAGCCTCGGCAATGGCAATCAAAAACCGACGTGGTTTCTCAAGGCCTGGGCTGATCGGGTGCAGCAGCATTACTTCCCCAATCTGAAGCCGGTCGAGTGGGAATGCACCTGGACCGGGCGCATTGCGTTTACCCCTGATCACCTGATGCGGCTGTTCGAGCCCGCGCCCGGACTGGTAGCCGTCACCGGTTATAACGGTCGCGGCGTCACCACCGGTACGGTGGTCGGCAAAGCCTTCGCCGATTACCTGTGCAACGGCGATCCGCAGGCACTGCCGATTCCCTTCGCACCGATGCAGCCCCTGGCCGGTGTGGGCTTGCGCAGTTGCCTGTACGAAGCCGGGTTTTCCCTGTATCACGCGGGCCAGTGCCTGCGCATCGTCATTTGAGTGTTGAAATTTGTTGCCGCAAGCGGCGCTTTTGCATCCAGCGACTAGCCTGTAATGGTGCGGGTTGTAGCAGTCCCGCACCAGCAGTGTGCAGTTCGGTGACGCGTGCTGTTACAGGCTGGTTGCACGTCGTTTGCCGCTGCGGTTGCAATGATGGCGCGTGCGGGTTGCGCCTGAAAAAACAAATGGTTTCACCTTCCGCGGTTTAGACGGTTGCACGCCCAATGAAAATGGGACCGAAACAGTCGAAATAACAACAACGCAGCGACTTTTTGAAGAATAAAAAACCGATGGCACGGGCCTTGCTCTGAGCTTTGAGTGAAGTGAAGTCGCAGTGCCAACTAAAAAAAACCTTGGAGCACCACCTCATGTCCCAGACGTTTTACAAGAAAGGCTTTCTGGCCCTCGCAGTCGCTACTGCGCTGGGTGTTTCTGCGTTTGCTCAAGCTGATATCAAGATCGGTGTAGCGGGTCCGATGACCGGTGCCAACGCGGCATTCGGCGAGCAGTACATGAAGGGTGCACAGGCGGCGGCCGATGCGGTCAACGCGGCGGGTGGCGTCAATGGGGAAAAAATCGTCCTGGTCAAAGGCGACGACGCCTGCGAACCGAAGCAGGCAGTGACGGTCGCCAAGGACCTCACCAACCAGAAAGTCGCCGGTGTGGTCGGTCACTTCTGCTCCTCGTCGACCATTCCAGCGTCGGAAATCTACGACGAAGCCGGGATCATCGCGATCACCCCGGGCTCGACCAACCCGCAAGTTACCGAGCGTGGCCTCAGCGCCATGTTCCGTATGTGCGGACGTGACGACCAGCAAGGCATCGTTGCCGGCGACTACATCGTCGACATGCTCAAGGGCAAGAAAGTCGTCGTGCTGCACGACAAGGACACCTACGGCCAAGGCCTGGCGGACGCTACCAAGGCTCAGCTGGAAAAACGCGGCGTCAAGCCTGTGCTGTACGAAGGTCTGACCCGTGGCGAGAAAGACTTCAGCACCATCGTCACCAAGATCCGTGGCGCCGGCGCCGATGTCGTCTACTTCGGCGGCCTGCACCCGGAAGCCGGTCCGCTGGTTCGCCAGCTGCGTGAACAAGGCCTGAAAGACGTCAAGTTCATGTCCGACGACGGCATCGTGACCGACGAGCTGGTGACCACCGCTGGCGGCCCGCAATTCACCGACGGCGTGCTGATGACCTTCGGCGCCGACCCGCGCCTGTTGCCGGAAAGCAAGACCGTAGTGGACGCGTTCCGCAAGGCCGGCACCGAGCCTGAAGGCTACACCCTGTACGCCTACGCCTCGGTTCAGACCCTGGCGGCAGCGTTCAACGGTGCCAAGTCCAACAAGGGTGAAGAGGCTGCGGCCTGGCTGAAGAAAAATCCGGTGAAAACCGTGATGGGCGAAAAAACCTGGGACTCCAAGGGCGACCTGAAAGTCTCCGACTACGTGGTTTACCAGTGGGACAAGGACGGCAAATACCACCAGCTGGAAAAGCAGAAGTAAGGGCTGAAGCGATCACTCGGCTCACTTGAAACCCTGTGGGAGCGGGCTTGCCCGCGATGGCGTCAGGTCAATCGACACACAAGTTGGCTGATCCACCGCTATCGCTGGCAAGCCAGCTCCCACAGGATTCAGTGGCGATCGGGCTGATCACGCTCCGACATTGCTCCGACGTACATCTGTATTTTTCCTAGAAGAACCGCGCACCCTTGGTGCGCAGGTTCTCACTGCGTGAGATTGCGTTATGGATGGTATTTTCCTGCAGCAACTGGTCAATGGCCTGACCCTCGGGTCGGTCTATGGCCTGATCGCCATCGGCTACACAATGGTCTACGGCATCATCGGCATGATCAACTTCGCCCACGGTGAGGTTTACATGATTTCCGCTTACCTGGCGGCAATCAGTCTGGCTCTGCTGGCTTACTTCGGTATCGAATCCTTCCCGCTGCTGATGCTCGGCACGCTGATCTTCACCATCGTCGTCACGGCGGTGTATGGCTGGGTCATCGAGCGTGTTGCCTACAAACCCCTGCGTAACTCGACCCGCCTGGCGCCGCTGATCAGCGCTATCGGTATTTCGCTGATTCTGCAGAACTATGCGCAGATCGCTCAGGGCGCCAAACAACAGGGCGTACCTACGCTGCTGACCGGTGCCTGGCGTGTTGAAGTCGGCACCGGCTTCGTACAACTGACCTACACCAAAGTCTTCATCCTGATCGCCGCGTTTGTCGGCATGGGGCTGCTGACCTACGTCATCAAATACACCAAGCTCGGCCGCATGTGCCGTGCGACCCAGCAAGACCGCAAGATGGCCTCGATCCTGGGGATCAACACCGACCGGGTGATTTCCTACGTGTTCATCATCGGTGCAGCCATGGCCGCACTGGCCGGTGTGCTGATCACCATGAACTACGGCACCTTCGACTTCTATGCCGGCTTCATCATCGGCATCAAGGCGTTCACCGCAGCGGTTCTGGGCGGCATCGGTTCACTGCCCGGCGCGATGCTCGGCGGGATCATCCTTGGCATCTCCGAGTCGCTGTTCTCCGGTCTGGTCAACTCCGACTACAAAGACGTGTTCAGTTTCTCGCTGCTCGTCCTCGTACTGGTCTTCCGGCCGCAGGGTCTGTTGGGCCGTCCTCTTGTGTCGAAGGTGTAAGCGATGTCTGCAACCACTGAAAAATCCATCGATATCAAAAAAAGTCTGGTCGAGGCGATTCTTGCCGGCCTGATTGCGCTGATCGTGTTCGGGCCGATTGTCGGCGTGGTCCTCGACGGCTACAGCTTCAACCTCGAAGCAACCCGCGTGGCGTGGATCATTGCCATCGTCATGGCCGGGCGCTTTGCCCTCAGCCTGTTCCTGCAAACCCCCAAGGGCCTGAAGATCCTCGACGGGTTCGAGAGCACCGGCTCCGGTGTGCACGTGCTGCCGGCGGACTACAAATCGCGGCTGCGCTGGATCATCCCGCTGATTATCGTGCTGGCGATCATCGTGCCGTTTGTTTCCAACTCCTACCTGCTCGGCGTGGTCATCCTCGGGTTGATCTACGTGCTGCTGGGGCTGGGGCTGAACATTGTGGTCGGTCTGGCCGGGCTGCTCGACCTTGGTTACGTGGCGTTCTACGCCATCGGTGCCTACGGTCTGGCATTGGGTTATCAATATCTGGGTCTGGGTTTCTGGACCGTGCTGCCGCTGGCGGCAATCACCGCAGGCCTGGCTGGCTGCATTCTCGGTTTCCCGGTGTTGCGTCTGCACGGTGACTATCTGGCGATCGTGACCCTGGGCTTCGGCGAAATCATTCGTCTGGTGCTGAACAACTGGCTGTCCCTGACCGGCGGCCCGAACGGCATGCCGGCGCCACTGCCGACGTTCTTCGGCCTGGAGTTCGGCAAGCGGGCGAAGGATGGCGGGGTGCCGTTTCATGAGTTCTTCGGCCTGACCTACAACCCGGACGTGAAGTATTACTTCATCTACGCGGTGCTGTTCCTGGTGGTGCTGGCGGTGCTGTACGTCAAGCATCGGCTGGTGAAAATGCCGGTGGGTCGCGCCTGGGAAGCCCTGCGTGAAGATGAAATCGCCTGCCGCTCGATGGGTCTCAACCATGTGCTGGTCAAACTCTCGGCGTTCACCATCGGTGCGTCGACGGCGGGTCTGGCCGGGGTGTTCTTCGCCACCTATCAAGGCTTCGTCAACCCGACCTCGTTCACCTTCTTTGAATCGGCGCTGATCCTCGCCATCGTCGTGCTCGGCGGCATGGGCTCGACCATTGGCGTAGTCATCGCCGCATTCGTGCTCACCGTCGCTCCGGAACTGCTGCGCGGCTTCGCTGAATACCGCGTGCTGCTGTTCGGCATCCTGATGGTGTTGATGATGATCTGGCGACCACGCGGGCTGATCCGCATCAGCCGCACCGGGGTCAAACCACGCAAAGGTGCCATTCACTACGAGAGGACTGCGCCATGAGTGAAGTCGTACTCTCTGTTGAAAAACTGATGATGCATTTCGGTGGCATCAAGGCGTTGAGCGATGTCAGCCTGAAGGTCAAACGCAATTCGATCTTCGCCCTGATCGGCCCCAACGGCGCCGGCAAGACCACGGTGTTCAACTGCCTGACCGGTTTCTACAAGGCCACGGGCGGCAAGATCGAACTCAACGTGCGCGGCCAGCAGACCAACGTCATCCAGTTGCTGGGCGAGTCGTTCAAACCGACCGATTTCGTCTCGCCGAAATCCTTCCTCAGCCGCATGTACTACAAGATGTTCGGCGGTACTCACCTGGTGAACCGTGCAGGTCTCGCCCGTACGTTCCAGAACATTCGCCTGTTCAAGGAAATGTCGGTGCTGGAAAACCTGCTGGTCGCGCAGCACATGTGGGTCAACCGCAACATGCTCGCCGGCATCCTCAACACCAAGGGCTATCGCAAGGCCGAGAGCGATGCGCTGGATGTCGCGTTCTACTGGCTCGAAGTGGTCGATCTGGTGGACTGCGCCAACCGTCTCGCCGGTGAACTCTCGTACGGCCAGCAACGGCGTCTGGAGATCGCCCGGGCCATGTGCACGCGGCCGCAGATCATCTGCCTCGACGAACCGGCCGCCGGCCTCAATCCTCAGGAAACCGAAGCGCTCAGCGCGATGATCCGGCTGCTGCGCGACGAGCACGATCTGACCGTGGTGCTGATCGAACACGACATGGGCATGGTCATGAGCATTTCCGATCACATCGTGGTTCTTGACCACGGCATCGTCATCGCCGAAGGCGGACCGGAAGCGATCCGCAATGATCCAAAAGTGATTGCGGCTTACCTGGGCGCCGACGAAGAGGAGCTGGTATGAGTCAACCGATCCTCGAACTACGCAATCTGGACGTGTTCTACGGCCCGATTCAGGCGCTCAAAGGCGTTTCTTTGCAGATCAACGAAGGCGAGACCGTCAGCCTGATCGGCTCCAACGGCGCCGGCAAGTCGACCTTGCTGATGTCGATCTTCGGCCAGCCCAGAGCGGCGGGCGGGCAGATTCTTTATCAGGGCGTCGACATCACGCAGAAGTCTTCGCACTACATCGCCTCCAACGGCATCGCGCAGTCGCCGGAAGGGCGGCGGGTGTTCCCCGACATGACCGTCGAGGAAAACCTGCTGATGGGCACCATCCCGATTGGCGACAAGTACGCCAAAGAGGACATGCAGCGCATGTTCGAGCTGTTTCCGCGGCTTGAAGAACGACGCAATCAGCGGGCGATGACCATGTCTGGCGGTGAACAGCAGATGCTCGCCATCGCCCGTGCGCTGATGAGCCGGCCGAAGCTGTTGCTGCTCGATGAGCCGAGCCTGGGTCTGGCACCGATCGTGGTGAAGCAGATTTTCGCCACGCTGCGCGAGCTGGCGAAAACCGGGATGACGATTTTCCTCGTCGAGCAGAACGCCAACCATGCGCTGAAGCTGTCGGACCGGGCATATGTGATGGTCAACGGCGAGATTCGCCTGACCGGCACCGGTAAAGAACTGTTGGTGAATGAGGAGGTGCGTAACGCCTATCTGGGCGGGCACTGATTCTTCTCGCGGTTGTACACAGCCCCGGCGACGAGAGTCCCGGGGCTTTTTTATCCTTCAAACTCACTGTGTAGGAGCTGCCGAAGGCTGCGATCTTTTGATCTTAAAAAAATCAGAAGATCGCAGCCTTCGGCAGCTCCTACATGGAATCAAGGCATGACATCAAGCGGAATTCAGAATTGTGGAAAACAAATTCCCCAAGCTGCCAAAGCGCGACATATAGACGCTGCAAATGGCTGTTTTTCCACAGTTTTGACTTGTCCCCGGTTACTGTGGAACTGGCTGTGAATAACGTGGGTGTATATGGTTGCAGGCCTTGTAATCCGTGGTCTCCAGGCTTGTGATTGTTTTTTGATCAGTCAGTTTCAGGCAGGCGTGAGGCGCCATTGTCAACCTTTTTATAGCGCATCCAGGTCGGGTACTGTTGTGTGTAAAAGCCTGTGGATAAGTCTGTGACTAAACTCTGGAAAGACCTCGCGGAGCGCCGTAATTGCTGGCCTCGCGCAATCACCCGGTTGCACCGTCCGTCGTGCAAAATGCCCTGTCCCGCACATCCCCCGCCTCACGGTCAAGCAAAAAACTTTCCATTTCGCCCGCAAAGCCTTGTGTGGCGCGGCTTTGCGCGTTTGCACTTGCCCCCGGAAACTGTGGAGCAGATTGTGGATAACATGCGTGCACATGGCTGCAGGCCACGCAGGCTAAGGTCTTGGCGCACTTGGTTGATTTTTGTACAGCTGGCAAGTGTTGCCCGTATTCGCGAGGGCGGGCATGCTGCCTGCTGATTTTCTATTCCAAGGGCTGCCGTGGCGGCCGAAGCAAGGAGAACACGATGTCCGACACCCTGTTTATCACCGGCGCGACGTCCGGTTTTGGTGAAGCCTGTGCCCGGCGTTTTGCCGAGGCTGGCTGGAAGCTGGTCCTGACCGGCCGTCGTGAAGAACGCCTCAATGCCCTATGCGCCGAACTGTCGAAGCAGACCGAAGTGCATGGTCTGGTCCTCGATGTGCGCGATCGCAAGGCGATGGAGGAGGCAATCGCCAACCTGCCGCCGTCGTTCGCCAAACTCCGAGGCCTGATCAACAACGCCGGCCTGGCGCTCGGTGTCGACCCCGCGCCGAAGTGCGATCTGGATGACTGGGACACC
This sequence comes from Pseudomonas sp. Sample_11, assembly GCF_004307505.1. Taxonomy (NCBI): domain Bacteria; kingdom Pseudomonadati; phylum Pseudomonadota; class Gammaproteobacteria; order Pseudomonadales; family Pseudomonadaceae; genus Pseudomonas; species Pseudomonas sp. Sample_11. Next base: position 38,492 of record NZ_RCOD01000052.1, on the reverse strand, counting down.
ATGGTCGACACCAACGTCAAAGGCCTGATGTACGCCACCCGCCTGCTGCTGCCTCGGCTGATCGCCCACGGCCGTGGCGCCAGTATCGTCAACCTCGGTTCCATCGCCGGTAACTACCCGTACCCGGGCAGCCACGTGTACGGCGCGAGCAAAGCCTTCGTCAAACAGTTCTCGCTGAACCTGCGTTGCGACCTGCAAGGTACTGGCGTGCGGGTCAGCAACATCGAACCCGGCCTGTGCGAAAGCGAGTTCTCGCTGGTGCGTTTCGCCGGTGACCAGGAACGCTACAACGCCACTTACGCTGGCGCCGAGCCGATCCAGCCGCAGGACATCGCCGAGACGATTTTCTGGGTGATGAACACCCCCGCGCATATCAACATCAACAGCCTGGAGCTGATGCCGGTGAGCCAGACCTGGGCCGGGTTTGCCATCGAGCGTAACAAGGCTTGATACCGCGCTGAGGCCATTCGCGAGCAGGCTCGCTCCCACAGGGGAATGCATTCCAAAATGTGGGAGCGAGCCTGCTCGCGATAGCAATTGTTCGGTCAGCGAAGATACGCAGCCAAACCGTGGTAGCAAGTCGCCAAATGATAAGGCGTAGTCGAAGGCATGTCCTTGCGGCTGACCTCTCCATTCTCATCCCGGCACTCATGCCAGCCGCCGGCATGCAGAAACCGCTGCTGCAACGCCTGCAACTGGCGCAGCACCACCGCTTCGCTGTCCGCCCGCAAGGTCAGCGCGCGCAGGTATTCGGCCTGAGCCCAGATGCGCTGGGTCGAATCCCTCGGCCGTCCATTGCCATCCAGATCGAGCATCGCCCGTACCGCGCCGCAGGACTCCAGCACGCCGTATTGCTCGGTAAAGGCAAATGCCCGATCCAGCGCCCGGTGCAGTTTCGAATCGCGCAACAGCGCCGACGATTGGAGCAGGAAATACCATTCGAACTGGTGCCCCGGTTCGTACCAGTTATCCACAGCCCCCAGTGGCTTCTCCATCAATACGCCATATTGCGGATCGACGAATTGCTTGTGCATGGCTGTGCATAACTCAAGCAGGGCGTTGTGCGTCTGCGAGTCTTCACGCACGGCGAGGGTCGCCAGAAAAGCTTCGGCCAGATGCATCAGCGGATTTTGCAGTGGCCCGGTTTGCAGGGTGAGCCAGTCACGCTCCAGGCAGGCTTCGTATAAACCGTCGCCGGTGGCGAATCGGCGGCCGATGATTTCCAGCGCGGCGTTCAATGTCGACTCGGCCAGCGAATCCCGGGACTTGTCCCAGTAATGCGCGCAGGCAAAGAGGATGAAGGCGTGGGTGTAGAGATCCTTGCGCTGGTCCAGCGGCTTGCCCTGTGCGTCGATGCTGTAAAACCAGCCGCCATGCTCGGCATCATGGAAGTGCCGTTGCAGGGAACGGAACAGCGCGGCGGCGCGGACTTCGGCGTTATCCACAACCCCGATCAGGCTGGAGAACAGATACAGCTGCCGTGCGCAGGCCATCGCCCGATAGCGTTGCGCTGGCAACGGCTGGTGTGTAGCGTCCAGCGCCTCATAGGGCAACGCCATGTCGGCGTTCCAGCCCGGGCCTTGCCACAGCGGCACGATCACGTCGAGGAAGTGCTGCTGCACTTGGCCAAACAGGGCGGTCAATTCGGGCAGGGCGGTGGAGCGGGAAGCGTGGGGCATGGGCGGGCGTCACGGGCTTGGGCGATTGCGCGACATGGTAGCAGAGAGGCAGCCTTTAAAGGTTTGGTGTCTGATCGGCCGTCATCGCTGGCAAGCCAGCTCCCACAAGGAAATTGAGTGTTCACACAATTGTGGACTTACCCAATAACCTGTGGGAGCTGGCTTGCCAGCGATGAGGCCGGCTCAGGCGATAGAGATTAGCCTGCGAGCAACCACACGCCGGTCGCCGCCGAAGCCGCACCCGCCAACCGCACCAGCGGCGCCGCTGCCTGCGGAAGAACTCGCACCACGCCATAACCGAGGGCATGCAAAACCGCTGTCGCCGCGACGAACCCGGCCGCATACGCCCACGGACTGCTCATGTCCGGCAGCTCCAGCCCATGCGCCACGCCATGGAACAGCGCAAACAGCGCCGTCGCGGCCACCGCCATCACCAGTGGCGGACGTACCGCCAGTGCCACGGCCAGGCCCAGCGCCAATACCGAAGCAGCAATCCCGCTTTCCAGCGCCGGCAACTCCAGCCCTTCAAAACCGAGCAAACCTCCGAGCAACATGGTGCCGACAAAAGTGCACGGCAGCGCCCAGCGCGCCGCGCCTTGTTGCTGCGCCGCCCACAAACCGACGGCGAGCATTGCCAGCAAGTGGTCGAGCCCGCCGATCGGGTGGCTGATGCCCGCGACTAGGCCGCTGTCGCCATGCCCAGGGTGCGCGAAGGCCAGTGCCGGTGTCAGCAGCAGCGCCACGGCGCCAAGAATGCGTTTGAGTGTCATGGATAAGCTTCCTTGTTGATAAGTGAATCAGGCGGCGGTCAGCAGGCCCTGGCGTTCGATGAAGGCGATGATTTCTTCAAGGCCCTGACCGGTTTTCTGATTGCTGAAAACGAACGGCTTGCCGTTGCGCATGCGTTTGGTGTCGCTGTCCATCATTTCCAGCGAGGCGCCCACCAGTGGCGCGAGGTCGATCTTGTTGATCACCAGCAGGTCGGACTTGCAGATCCCCGGGCCGCCCTTGCGCGGCAGCTTGTCGCCGGCGGAGACGTCGATCACGTAGATGGTCAGATCCGACAGCTCCGGGCTGAAGGTCGCCGAGAGGTTGTCGCCGCCGGACTCCACCAGAATCAGATCCAGCCCGGGAAAGCGCCGGTTCAGTTGATCGACCGCTTCGAGGTTGATCGAGGCGTCTTCACGGATCGCCGTGTGCGGGCAGCCGCCGGTTTCCACGCCGATGATCCGCTCCGGCGCGAGGGCTTCGTTGCGCACCAGGAAATCGGCGTCTTCGCGGGTGTAGATGTCGTTGGTGACCACGGCGAGGTTGTAACGCTCGCGCAGGGCCAGGCATAGGGCGAGTGTCAGCGCAGTTTTGCCGGAACCGACCGGGCCGCCGATGCCGACGCGCAGAGGTTGTGTATCCATTTCATTCTCCAAAATAAACAGCCCTAAGAGCGGAAGAGACGGCTGTACTGGCGCTCGTGGGCCATGCACGCCAGGGACAGGCCAAACGCGGCGCTGCCGATGTGTTCGGGGTTGATGTGGGTCGCATCGTGCTGGGCCTGTTGCAGCAGTGGCAGCAGTTCGCTGGTCAGGCGCTGGGCGGCTTGCTGGCCCAACGGCAGGGTCTTCATCAACACGGCGAGCTGGTTTTCCAGCCAGCTCCACAGCCACGCGGCAAGAGCATCCTGCGGATTGATGCCCCAGGCGCGTGCCGCCAGCGCCCAGCACAGGGCCAGGTGCGGTTCTGTGGTCTGGTCAAGAAAGTCGCGAGCGGGCGCATCGAGTTCCGGCAAACCGTTCAACAACTGCTGCAAGGAGTAACCCATCTGCCGGCTCTCCAGATGCAACTCGCGGGTTTCGCGACTGGCGCGGTGGCTCTCGCAGAGTTGTCGTAGTTCGGCCCAGTTTTCATCTGCTGCGGCCTGGCAATGCGCCAACAGCAGCGGCGCTTCGAAGCGGGCGAGATTGAGCAGCAGTTGATCGCTGATCCAGCGGCGGGCGGCGTCAGGGTTGTGGACCCGGCCGTTATCCACCGCCATTTCCAGACCCTGGGAATAGCTGTAGCCGCCAATCGGCAACTGCGGACTGGCCAGACGCAGCAGCGCCCAGGCCGGATTCACAGGCGCACGCCGAACTGGTGAAGTTTTGGCGCGTAGTTGAAGTCTTCGTCACCGTGGCGGGAGTGATGATGGCCGCCGCCGTAAGCGCCGTGTTCCGGCTGGAACGGCGCTTCGATAGCCTCGACCCGGGCGCCGAGCTGTTCGAGCATCGCTTTGAGCACGTAATCGTCGAGCAGGCGCAGCCAGCCGTCGCCGACTTGCAGGGCGACGTGGCGGTTGCCGAGGTGATAGGCCGCGCGCGTCAGTTCGAACGCATTGGCGCAAGTGACGTGGAGCAGTTGTTCGGGACGGGCGCAGACGCGCACGACACGGCCGTCTTCGGCCTGCAGACATTCGCCGTCATACAGCGGTGGCTGGCCGCGCTCCAAAAACAACCCGACGTCTTCGCCTTCGGCACTGAAACAGCGCAAACGGCTTTTGCTGCGCGCTTCGAAGGTCAGGTGCAGCTCGGCGGCCCAGGCGGGTTGAGGGTCGATTCTGCGATGAATCACCAGCATCGGAAAGCTTCCAGCAATGAACGTTGATTGGGCTAGAGCAAGCGCCGCGCCAATCGGGCGATCTGTAGGAAATAGCTGTCGGCGCGTGCCTGATCTTTCAACAGGCGCGGCGATTCTGGAAGGTTTTGGTGCATGAAGGATTTGTCATGCACCAAAGCGAGGCCATGGCGGATGTTCAATGTGGGAGCGAGCCTGCTCGCGAATGCGCCGTGTCAGACAGATGTATTCAGCTGACCCAGCGCTTTCGCGAGCAGGCTCGCTCCCACAGGGGCTTTGCGCTGTGTCAGATAAAGAAGGGATTACTCGGTACTGCCCAGCCCTTGCCAGTGCTTGAGGCCGATGAAGATGAAGCGCAGTTGCTGGGTGATCTTCGCCTGTGGGGTCAGATGCTCCGGCAAGGCTTCGGCGGGCGGGTCGATGATGTCGGGGAGGGTGGCGAACACCGATTTGACGATCAGGTCAGCCATCACGCTGAGGCCGGCCAGATCCAGATGTTGCAGCTTGGGCATCAGCGCCAGGTCCGCCGCGAGGTCGGCGCTGATGTTCTCCCGCAGGCGTCCGATTGCCTGACGTACCGGCAGCGAGCCGCCGTATTGTTCGCGGGCGAGAAACAGGAATTGCGAGCGGTTGGCGTTGACCACATCAAGGAAGATGCGCACCGAAGCGTCGATGATGCCGCCCATGACGAATTCATTGTGCCGCACCAGGCGGATGGTCTCGCGGAAGGTCTGGCCGACTTCACTGACCAGCACCAGCCCCAACTCGTCCATATCGGCGAAGTGCCGGTAGAAACCGGTAGGCACGATGCCGGCGGTCTTGCTCACTTCGCGCAGGCTCAGGCTGCCGAATCCTCGGCCGCTTTCCATCAGGTGGCGGGCAGCGTCCATCAGGGCGTTGCGGGTCTGTTGTTTCTGTTCGGCGCGGGGCAGCATCGCAGGGTGTGTTCTTCGGCAGGACAAGCGCCGCACTCTAGCAAATCGGCTTTGTCGGCGTCGAACGGGGAGTCATGCAGCGAGGGATTCACAGAAGCTGAAAAGTCAAAAGCCCAATCCGCTGATTGGGCTTTTTCGCTGGGCCGTCATAGGCTCAGCTCACGGCGCTGTTGCGTTCGATCACACGGTCACCACCACCTTCGGCGAGGGCTTGACCTTGTGGAGTCTTGTCGTAGCCGTCTTCCACCAGGCCTTTTTCTTCGAGACGATTGCGGCCGTTTTCGGCTACAGCCTGGCCTTGTGGCGTCTTGTCATAGCCATCTTCAACCAGACCTTTTTCTTGGAGGCGGTTGCGACCGTTTTCAGCCAGAGTCTGACCTTGTGGGGTTTTGTCATAGCCGTCTTCAGCCAGAGTCTGGCCTTGTGGGGTTTTGTCGTAGCCGTCTTCAGCGAGAGTCTGGCTGAACACCGAGTGGCTGTCTTTGACTTGCGGAGTGGCCTGATCGGCAGCGGGCAGGGCGAAAGCAGTGCTGGCTAGCATCGACAGGGTAAGGCTGAGCAGTAATTGGCGTTTCATGATAGTGGCTCCTTGGGAGGGCGATAAAGTGGGTACGAGGGCAATGCTACTCTCGATAAGTCGATATAAAAGTTCATAAACGCAATGGTAATAATCAACAGAATTGATTGTTCGGCGCGAAGGCTCTAGATCGGGCCTTTGCGGGCGACGGTTTTGCACCGTCGTGGGTATTTTCGACCCACTCGTGCCTCGCAAAAGTGCGGGTCGCGGTAACACTGCTCGACCGATCGGTCAGTTTTGCCGGGCTTTTTATGGCTTAAACTGCCTTTCAATTAAACCTGCGGGCCTTTCGCCAGTCACAGACTGCATAGGGGCCGCTTCGGTCTGCCGTTTCAGCTGTGCGTCGGGATGTTCGGCGTGCGGTCGTGATCAGGAGCTTTGTGCATGACGCGCACTGGAAAAATCTTCAGCTGGACCTTCGCCATCCTCGCGCTGCTGCTGGCAGCCTTGATTCTGATCATCGCGTTTTTCGACTGGAACCGGATCAAACCCACGATCAACGCCAAAGTTTCGGAAGAACTGCACCGGGCGTTTGCCATCAATGGCAACCTCGCAGTGATCTGGCAGCGCGAGCCGGAAGAAGGCGGCTGGCGCTCTTGGGTGCCGTGGCCGCACGTGGTCGCCGAGGATCTGAGCCTGGGCAACCCGGACTGGTCGAAGCAGCCGCAGATGGTCACGCTCAAGCGCGTCGAACTGCGCATTTCGCCGCTGGCCCTGCTGGCCCAGCGCGTGGTGATTCCGCGCATCGACCTGACCGAGCCGAATGCCGAACTGCAACGTCTGGCCGATGGCCGCGCCAACTGGACGTTCAAATTCGATCCCAAGGATCCGAACGCCGAGCCTTCGAGCTGGGTGGTCGATATCGGCGCGATCGGTTTCGACAAGGGCCACGTGACCCTCGACGATCAGACCCTGAAAACCAACCTCGATGTGCTGATCGACCCGCTCGGCAAGCCGATTCCCTTCAGCGAGATTGTCGGCGACAAAGCGGCGAAAACCGCTCAGGACAAGGGCGGCGCACCGCAGGACTATGCCTTTGCACTCAAGGTCAAAGGCCAGTACCACGCGCAGAACCTCACCGGGCAGGGCAAGATCGGCGGGCTGCTGGCCTTGCAGGACGCGAGCAAGCCGTTCCCGTTGCAGGCCCAGGCGAAGATCGGCGATACCCGTATCGAACTGGCCGGTACCCTGACTGACCCGCTGAATCTCGGCGCCCTCGACCTGCGCTTGAAACTCGCTGGCGACAGTCTCGGCAATCTCTACCCGCTGACCGGCGTGACCCTGCCGGACACCCCACCGTATTCCACCGACGGCCACCTGATCGCCAAGCTGCATGACGAAGCCGGAGCGAAATTCACTTATGAAAAATTCAACGGCAAGATCGGCGACAGCGATATCCACGGCGACTTGACCTACGTGGCCAGCCAGCCACGGCCGAAACTCACGGGTGCGTTGCTCTCCAATCAGCTGCTGTTCGCCGACCTTGCACCGTTGATCGGTGCCGATTCCAACACCGAGCAAAAGGCCCGTGGCGGCGCGAGCAAGCAGCCGGCAGACAAAGTCCTGCCGGTCGAAGAGTTTAAGACTGATCGCTGGCGCGCCATGGATGCCGATGTCGAGTTCACCGGCAAACGCATCGTCCATAGCGAGAAGCTGCCGTTCAACGACCTCTATACCCATCTGAAACTCAATGACGGCGAACTCAGCCTGGAACCGCTGCGCTTTGGCGTTGCCGGCGGCACCCTGGATGCGCTGATCCGCCTCAATGGCCGCACCGAGCCGCTGGAAGGCCGGGCGCGTTTGACCGCACGCAAATTCAAACTCAAAGAGCTGTTCCCGACCTTCGAGCCGATGAAGACAAGTTTCGGTGAGCTCAATGGCGACGCCGACATCAGTGGCCGGGGCAACTCCGTGGCCAAGCTGCTCGGCGGCGCTAACGGCAATCTGAAGATGCTGATCAACGACGGTGCGATCAGCCGTGAGCTGATGGAACTGGCCGGGCTCAACGTCGGCAACTACGTGGTCGGCAAGATCTTTGGTGACAAGGAAGTGAAGATCAATTGCGCGGCGGCGGACTTCGACATCAAGACCGGCCTGGCCACGACACGGCTGTTTGTCTTCGATACCGAGAACGCGATCATCTACATCGATGGCACGGCGAACATGGCCACCGAGCAACTCGATCTGACCGTGACCCCTGAGTCGAAAGGCTGGCGTCTGATTTCCCTGCGCTCGCCGCTGTATGTGCGCGGCAAGTTCATCAAACCGGATGCCGGCGTCAAAGCCGTACCGTTGATGCTGCGTGGGGCGGGGATGGTTGCATTGGGCGTGATTGCCGCACCGGCGGCGGGGTTGCTGGCGCTGGTGGCGCCGAGCGGTGGCGAACCGAATCAATGTGCGCCGTTGCTGGAACAGATGAAGCAGGGCAAGGCGCCGGTGACCGTTAAACCCAGCAAGTAAGCAGGGCAGATCAAAAGATCGCAGCCTTCGGCAGCTCCTACATTTGGAATGCGTTCCCCCTGTAGGAGCTGCCGAAGGCTGCGATCTTTTGCTGTTAAGGGTTACAGATCGTTAAGGATATCCGCCATGTCGTCGGCGTGTTCTTCTTCCTGGGCGAGGATGTCTTCGAAGATGCGGCGGGTGGTCGGGTCCTTGTCACCGATGTACTGAATGATTTCGCGGTAGCTGTCGATGGCGATACGCTCGGCCACCAGATCTTCGTAAACCATTTCCTTGAGTGTGTTGCCCGCCACGTATTGCGCGTGGGACATCTTGCTCAGCAGGTCAGGGTTGAACTCAGGCTCGCCGCCCAGTTGCACGATGCGTTCGGCGAGGCGATCGGCGTGCTCGGCTTCCTGGTTGGCGTGCTCGAGAAATTCGTCGGCGGCGACGTTGGCTTTCAGGCCGTTGGCCATGAAGTAGTGGCGCTTGTAGCGCAAGGTGCACACCAGCTCGGTGGCCAGCGACTCATTGAGCAAACGCAGTATTTCCTCACGGTTGGCGTTGTAGCCCTCGGTGACCGCGCCGTTTTCCACGTGTTGCCGCGCGCGTTGACGCAGGGTTTGAACATCAGACAAATGCACGTCACTCATTTCATTCTCCTGGAGGCTAATCCGATAGGCGCCACGTTCTGAAGACGCGGTCGCTACTCAGGGTGTGAGTCTTGAGCGAAGCGAAAAGTTTTATGCGATTTACGCCGGACTCGGTTCAGGAACTGCTGAGGACTGCGATGTCGGCAGGGTCAGAGCTGGAATAGGCTTATCGTTGAGTTGTCATCGTCGAGGAGGATGCTTGGCGAGCGTCTTGCACGTCTGGCCTCCACCCACCGCGCACAAGGATGTAACCCATGTCGACACGTTATCCACTGGTGCTGGTGCCGGGCATGCTCGGCTTTGTCCGGCTGGTGCTTTATCCGTATTGGTTCGGCATCATCAAGGCCTTGCGCCGTGGTGGTGCGACGGTGGTCGCGGTGCAGGTTTCGCCACTCAATTCCACGGAAGTGCGCGGCGAGCAATTGCTGGCGCGGATCGAGGAAATTCTGCGCGAGAGCGGGGCGCCGAAGGTCAATCTGTTCGGTCACAGCCAAGGCGCGTTGACCGCACGGTATGCGGCGGCGAAGCGCCCGGATCTGGTCGCCTCGGTGACTTCGGTCGCCGGGCCTAATCACGGCTCCGAACTGGCGGATTATCTGGAAAAGCACTATCCCGCCAACAGCGCCAAGGGGCGCTTGCTCGAAGCGTTGCTGCGCCTGATCGGCTGGATCATGGCACTGCTCGACACGGGTTATCACGGGCCGAAACTGCCGGTGGATATCCACGCTTCTCACCAATCGCTGACGACGGCGGGCGTTGCATTATTCAATCAGCGTTATCCACAGGGGCTGCCGGAAACGTGGGGCGGGCCGGGGCCGGAAGAGGCCAATGGTGTGCGCTATTACTCCTGGTCAGGGACGCTGCAACCGGGCAAGACCGATCGTGGCGGCAATCTTTTTGACGGCACCAACCGCAGTTGTCGCTTGTTCGCCAGGACCTTCGTTCGCGAGCCGGGGCAGTGCGACGGCATGGTCGGCCGTTACAGCTCGCATCTGGGCACGGTGATCGGTGATGACTATCCGCTGGATCATTTCGACATCGTCAATCAGTCGCTGGGACTGGTGGGCAAGGGCGCGGATCCGGTAAGGCTGTTTGTCGAGCATGCGGCGCGGCTGGAGGCGGCTGGGTTATGAAAGCAGGATCAAGATCAAAAGATCGCAGCCTTCGGCAGCTCCTACCCTTGAAATGCGGTGTCCTGTAGGAGCTGCCGAAGGCTGCGATCTTTTCAATCAGGCAACGCCGACCCGCCGGCCCAACACCGTGGTCCAGCGCTCCGACAAAACCACCCCAGCCAAGGTCAGCAACCCGCCCACCAGGTGATACATCGCCAACTGTTCCTTCAACACCACTGCTGCGATCAGCGCGGTAATCAATGGCAGCAGATTGAAAAACAGCGTCGTCCGGCTCGGCCCCAGTCGCTGCACCGCCTGCATCCACGCCAGCGGCGCGACCATCGAGGCCAGCAGGCATGCATACAGCACCAGCGGCACGTTCTGCAGGTTCAGCCCGGTCTTCGGCGACATCGCGAACAGCGGAAACAACACCACAATCGCCACCAGCACCTGCAAGTACAGCAGCACCAGCGGCGGCAGGCGCAGTTGCCACTTTTTCAGCAGCGTGCTGTAAACCGCATAGGCCAGCGTCGCGACCAGCATCATCGCATCGCCCAGATTGACCCCGTGTTGCAGCAGCGCTCCGAGGCTGCCGGATGACACCACCACCAGCACGCCAGCGAACGACAGCACCGCGCCGACCAAGGCACCAGCGGTCAGGCGCTGGCCGAGGCTGATGATCGCCATGGCCAGCGACATCAATGGCATCAGCGACAGGATGATGCCCATGTTGGTCGCGGTAGTCAGTGTTGCAGCGAAATAGGCAAGGCTTTGATACACCGCCATGCCGAGCACGCCGAGAATGAAAATCCGCCCCAGGTTCGGCCGAATCTGCGGCCAGTGGGCGATGACTTTCTTCAGCATGAATGGCGTGAACAGCACGCCGGCCAGCAGCCAGCGATAGAAACCGATCTCGGCGGGGAAGATCGCCCCGACCGCCAGTTTGTTGATCACGGTGTTGCCGGCCCAGATGAAAATCGCCAGCAGGGGAAACGCGTATTGCATGGGACAAAACCAGAACGTTGATGAAGGGCGATTATGGCCTGTCTGGATGCAGGCCTATACTGCGAACCGGACAACCTGCCTCTCCATCCGGACAGCATGAACAGCAAACACATCGATCTGCTCGATTTCAGCGAATTGCCGTCAGCGGTGTATTTCCGCTACGCCGATTTCAATGCCCACGAATATGCCGCGCCGCATCGCCATCCTTGGGGCACGCTGGAATACGCGGCCCATGGCGTGTTGCACATGGATGTCGACGGCAGCCGCTTCATGTCGCCGCCGCAGTACGCCGTGTGGGTGCCGCCCGAGGTCGAGCACAGTTTCTACAGCCATCAGCCGGTCAACTACCGCGCGGTGTGTCTTGATCCAAGCGTTTGCACACGATTGCCGGCGCGGGCCTGCACCTTGGCGATCAGTGACATTCTCAAGGCGATTCTCAAGGACTTCGCCGCCCGCGATGTGAAGATCCCGGAGCATGAGGCCGACCAGCGTCTGGCCCAGGTACTGGTCGATCAACTGCAACAGGCACCGGTGCAGGAATGTTATCTGCCGTACGCGAGCAGTCCTGGCTTGCTGACGATTCTCGACGCCTTGCAGGCCGCGCCGGGCGACAACCAACCGTTGGCGCATTGGGCCGCGCAAGTGCATGTCAGCGAGCGCACTCTGGCCCGGCAGTTTGTCCGCGAGCTGGGCATGAGCTTTGGCGAGTGGCGTCAGCGCTTGCGTTATCTGGCGGCGATCGAGGCGCTGGAAACCTCGCGTTCGGTGCAGGAAATCGCTTTCGACCTCGGCTACAGCAGCGGCTCGGCCTTCATCGCCATGTTCGCCCGCCAGGCCGGTTGCACGCCGGAGCAGTATCGGCGCAGCCACCTCGAGGGCAGGAAGGTGTAACAAGCTTTGACTACACTGCGACAGAGGCCGCATCCATCGGTGCGGCAACAAGGAGAAAACTCCATGAAGATGTTGCGTGTGCCGTTGTTGATGATCGGGCTGCTTGTGTGTTCCCAGGGTTTCGCCGCCACGGCGCAACAGAACAAGATGACCACCTGCAATGCCGATGCGACCGCCAAGAGCTTGAAGGGCGACGAGCGCAAGGCGTTCATGAGCACCTGCCTGAAAGCGGCACCCGCAGCCAACGATGGCAAGGAGCTGACCCCGCAGCAGCAGAAGATGACCACCTGCAATGCCGATGCGAAAACCAAGGCGCTGACCGGTGATGCGCGCAAGGCGTTCATGAGTGAGTGTCTGAAGAAAAAATAAGGGGGCGCCATGGGTGTCCGATTGACTCGGTCGGCTTGAGATTTTCCCTCACCCTAACCCTCTCCCGGAGGGAGAGGGGACCGACCGCATTGATGCCGACAGGAACTGGGGTCTGAAATACCGGGTCGATTGCGGATTCGGCACTGCACGTTCAGGTCGGAAAATTTTTCGAGCAACCCCCAATCGGTCCCCTCTCCCTCTGGGAGAGGGCTAGGGTGAGGGGGAAATTCGCAAGCCTTGCACGAAAATCCGAAACCCCGCATATCCCTAGTGCTAACCCCGGATCGCTGGCAGACTGCCCATCCTTTCACGCCGTTCGTTTTGAGGCTGTATGCCAACGTTTTCTCAGCGTCATGTTGTGTTCTGGGTCAGTTGCATCATCATTTTTGGCGGTTTGCTGTTGGTGCTGCCGCTGCGCCTGTTGCCGAGCCTGCTGGCCGGGTTGCTGGTGTTCGAGCTGGTCAACATGCTCACCCCGCAACTGCAACGGCTGATCGAAGGGCGGCGTGCGCGCTGGTTGGCGGTGGCGCTGCTCGGCACGCTGGTGGTGAGTGCGCTGGCGCTGATCTTCGCCGGGGCCATCAGTTTCCTCCTGCATGAAGCGGAAAACCCCGGCGCCTCGCTGGATAAGTTCATGGGTGTGGTCGATCGCGCGCGCGGGCAGTTGCCGCCGTTCATCGACGCTTACCTGCCGGCCAGCGCGGCGGAATTTCGCGTGGCGATCGGCGAGTGGGCGAGCAAGCATCTGGCCGACCTGCAACTGGTCGGCAAGGACGCTGCGCACATGTTCGTCACCCTGCTGATTGGCATGGTGCTTGGCGCGATCATCGCCCTGCAGCGCATTCCCGACGTGACCAAGCGCAAGCCGCTGGCCGCCGCTTTGTTCGACCGTTTGCATCTGCTGGTGCAGGCGTTTCGCAATATTGTCTTCGCGCAGATCAAGATTTCCCTGCTCAACACCGTGTTCACCGGGATCTTCCTCGCGGTGATCCTGCCGATGTTCGGCATCAAGCTGCCGCTGACCAAAACCCTGATCGTGCTGACCTTCCTGCTCGGCCTGCTGCCGGTGATCGGCAACCTGATGTCGAACACGCTGATCACCATCGTCGGTCTGTCGCTGTCGATCTGGGTAGCGATCGCCGCCCTGGGCTACCTGATCGTTATCCACAAGCTCGAATACTTCCTCAACGCGCGCATTGTCGGCGGGCAGATCAGTGCCAAGTCGTGGGAGTTGCTTCTGGCGATGCTGGTGTTCGAAGCCGCGTTCGGCCTGCCGGGGGTGGTGGCGGGGCCGATTTATTACGCGTATCTGAAGAGTGAGTTGAAGCTCGGAGGAATGGTCTAGAAAAGCAGCTTCGAGCTTCGAGCTTCCAGCTTCAAGCTGCAAGTGAAAAGCAGAAGCAAGAGCCGCAGTGGCTTTTGCTCTAGCTTGCAGCTTGCAGCTTAAAACTTGCGGCTGCCCCTAAACGCCATAGCGTTTGCGGGCTTCAATCGCCAAACCGCTACCAATGCTGCCAAAGATGTTGCCTTCGACATGCCGGGCGTTCGGCAGCATTGCCGAGACGCTGTTGCGCAGGGCCGGGATGCCGCTGGAACCACCAGTGAAGAACACCGTGTCGACCTGATCGACCGCCACGCCAGCGTCATTCAACAACTGCGTAACGCTGCCACGCACACGCTCCAGCAAGGCCTCGATCGCCGATTCGAACAACGCGCGGCTCAGCTCGACGCTCAGCCCGGCTTCGATGCGGTCCAGCGGCACGTGGCGGCTGTCGACGTGGGTCAGCTGGATCTTGGTTTCTTCCACTTCCATCGCCAGCCAGTGCCCGGCGCGCTGTTCGATCAGCTTGAACAGGCGATCGATACCGCCGGTGTCTTCGATGTCGTAACGCATGCTGCCCAGCGCCAGCGTGGATTTCTGCGAGTACACCGAGTTGATCGTGTGCCAGGTCGCCAGGTTCATGTGGTGGCTGGTCGGCATGTAGGCGCCGCTCTTCATGCGGCTGCCGTAGCCGAACAGCGGCATCAGGCCTTGCAGACTCAGCTGTTTGTCGAAGTCGGTTCCGCCGATGTGCACGCCGCCAGTGGCGAGGATGTCGTCATGACGGTTGTCGAGACCGCGACGCTCGGGCGACAGGCGCACCAGCGAAAAGTCGGAGGTACCACCGCCGATGTCGACGATCAGTACCAGCTCTTCTTTCTCGATGGTCGACTCGTAGTCGAATGCCGCCGCGATCGGTTCGTACTGGAACGACACATCTTTGAAACCGATTTTGCGCGCCACTTCGACCAGCGTGTCTTCGGCTTCCTGGTCAGCCAGCGGATCGTCGTCGACGAAGAACACCGGACGGCCCAGCACCACTTGCTCGAACTCCCGACCGGCGGCGGTTTCGGCGCGGCTCTTGAGCTGGCCGATGAACAGCCCGAGCAGATCCTTGAACGGCATCGCCGTGCCGAGGACGCTGGTGTCGTGCTTGATCAGCTTGGAGCCGAGCAGGCTTTTCAACGAGCGCATCAGCCGGCCTTCGTAGCCTTCCAGATACTCATGCAGGGCCAGGCGACCGTAGACCGGGCGACGTTCCTCGATGTTGAAGAAGACCACCGACGGCAGGGTGATCTTGTCGTCTTCCAGCGCGATCATGGTGTCCATGCCGGGGCGCAGCCAGCCGACGGTGGAGTTGGACGTGCCGAAGTCGATGCCGCAGGCACGGGCTGGAGAGGCGTCTTTCATGTCTTTCGGATTCCGGTGAAAAAACGGCCGCGCAGTGTATGTCAGTGCGCGGCAGATTCGAAGGCCGGTCATCCGCTATTTCGCCGGCAGACAGCTTGAAAAGCGCCGCTTCGCCCCAAACTTGCTGGCATGGGCCGGCAGACACACCGGCGGTCGCAAGAACCGTCGTCCACTGCCGATAAACTTCTGCGGCGCCACCCGGTCACAAACTTGAGATCGGTCAACCCGGCACGTGCCAATCGGCGCATGCTGGTCTCGGCGCGAAATCGATAACGGATGGTGATCCTTCCATGGACTTCAAAGACTATTACAAGATACTCGGCGTGGAGCCGACAGCCGACGACAAGGCCATCAAGGCGGCCTATCGCAAGCTGGCGCGCAAATACCACCCCGATGTCAGCAAGGAAAAAGACGCCGAGGCCAAGTTCAAGGACGCCTCGGAAGCCTATGAAGCGCTGAAAAGCGCCGACAAGCGCGCCGAATACGACGAACTGCGCCGTTATGGCCAGCACGGTCAGCCGTTCCAAGGCCCGCCGGGCTGGCAGAGCCGTGGCGGCTTCGGCGGTGGCGGTGGCGACACGGGCGACTTCTCGGACTTCTTCAGTTCGATCTTCGGCAATCGCGGCCCCGGTTTCGGTGGCGCCGAGAGCCGCCAATCACGCGGACGCCGAGGGCAAGACGTGGAAATGGAACTGCCGGTCTTCCTCGAAGAAACCCTGTCGAACGAATCGAAGAAAGTCACCTTTCAGGTGCCGCAATACAACGCGCACGGCCAACACGTCAGCAACACCAGCAAGAGCCTGAACGTGAAGATTCCGGCCGGCGTGACCGACGGCGAGCGGATTCGCCTGAAGGGCCAGGGCGCACCGGGTATCGGTGGCGGGGCGAATGGCGACCTGTACCTGACCATCCGGTTTGCGCCGCACCCGAAATTCGATGTCGAAGGCGAAAACCTGATCATCACCTTGCCCCTGGCTCCGTGGGAATTGGCATTGGGCACTGAAGTGGCCGTGCCGACCCTGACCGGCAAGATCAACCTCAAGGTCCCGGCCGGCAGCCAGAACGGCCAGCGCATGCGCGCCAAGGGCCATGGCCTGCTGAACAAGGCCGGCGAGCGCGGTTACCTGTTCGTGCAGCTCAAGGCCGTGATGCCGAAAGCCTCCGACGAGGAGGTCAAGGCGCTGTGGCAGGAGCTGGCGAAGAAAGCCGCGTTCAACCCGCGAGAGAACTTCTGAACCCGACGACGGAGTAGCCCATCATGAGCAGCCCCCTGATCGTTCAACTGGACCTGGCAGAATTCTGTGAGGCGGCCGATTTGTCGGACGTCTACGTGATCGAAATCGTCGAGCACGGCATCCTCGAACCTGAGGGCGCGCAGCCGCGGGAATGGCGCTTCACCGATTACGAATTGGCCTTGGCCAAGCGCGCGGCGAAGCTGCGCCGTGATCTGGAACTGGAGTGGGAAGGCGTGGCGCTGGCGCTGGATCTGCTGGATGAGGTTAAGCAGTTGCGCGCCGAGAATCGCATGTTGCGCCAGCGGTTGGGGCGGTTGGTGGTCGAATAAATTGTTTGAGGCGATGAGGTCTGATCCGGCCCCATCGCGAGTCGGCCCGCTTGTGCCGGGTTAGTGTTTGCGAGTGTTTCACCCGGTATGAACCGGCAGGATGGTCTGATAGTTTTCCGGGCACATGTTGGCAATGGATGCCGACGGTCGCAGCGCCAGCCAGACTGGCCAGCGCTGCGCAATCTTTGCAAGGAAGCCTGTCAATGCCAGTCAGACCCAAGCCGCCCAAACCGGGCGCAGGCGATATCACCATCCCTGGGCGCACATCCCGGGATTCCGCCACGCACGGTATCGAGTCGCCGCACCTGACCCCCGGTCCGTTCATTCGCAAGACCCCGCCCGATACCAGCGAACCCGGCAGCAGCACGCAGCAAATGGAAATTGCAGCCACGCCGCACAGCGTGCAAGTCCATCCGACGCCGTCTACCTCGGGTTCCGTCCCAACGGTTGCAGCCTCCGCGCTGGAGCGTTACCTGATCGCCTCGACAGCCCCTCTACCGCAAGCGGACGTTGACGGGTTTCGCGTATTCAAGGGGCGCCAATACGCGGACTTGCAGGGCGGTGGTACGGTGCTGATCGGCGTCGATGCCGAGACCGGTCTGCATCGGGCCCGGTTGTCCAGCGAGCTGCAGCCGTCCGGTCCAGTGCTTGCCTACGATCCGTTGAACAAGCACTGGTACTCGCTGGAGGATTTCAGCGCATCGCCGGACGCCGCCGTTGTACCGGGTAAAAGCCGCAGGGCGGCACGGCAGAGTGATGAAGACTATGAGTCAGCCCTTGAAGAGCTGCCCGACGATGTCGATGCGGCAGATGAACATTTCTATCTGGCGTCCGAGTCGATGCCCTTCAAACCTTTCACTGCTGACGAGTTGAGTGCAATGCGCAGCGAAACGCGTTTTTCGTTTCTCACCAATCGGCCCGGGGTCTACGACCGGGCCAATAACGGCAAATATCCATTCCGGGACATCGCCGGCACGCCTATCCGCATAAAGAAGCTCCAGACCCTCGTGCGTTTCGAAGACGGCGGCCGATACACCTCCGAGCAGATCAAACCGTACATCAAATTTGGCGCCTACGAGCATGTCGCGCGGCTGTATGAAGAAAAGCTGCAATGGCGATTGTTCACCGAGGCCGACATGCGTGCGCCCGGTGAGCGGGCCCTGGTCGGCCAGTCCATGGTGGTTGCCAACCGGCGCATCAGCCGAGGCGAGGTGGTCGGTGTCTATGCTGGCGCCATCATGCCAGGACGTCTTGTGCCGCTCCCCCAGCAGTCATACACCATGAAGGTCGGCGTGCGTTACCAGCCGGGACCTGGATATCTGATCCCCGTCCAGCTGGCGATGGTCGGTGACACGATCATCTCCAGGATCAATACGCATTTCTGGTACAACGCAACGGGCAAGCCGGTTCGCCAGGCCACGGATGGTTATAACGTCGAATTCGTGCCATTCGATGTTGAAGCGCAACAGTTGATAGGCAAGGAACTGGTCACCCGCGACTTCATTCTCAACGCCATCTTCGCTACCGAAGATATTCCGGCAGGAACCGAGTTACGCATCAATTATAACTACAGCGACGCGGACATCGCGAAGTTGTTTCCGTGATCGCCTGAGCGATAGCTGCTGAATACGAACCAGCGAGTCCGTATTCAGCGCGCCCCCTGATCAAAACAGAAAATAGCGCTGCGCCATCGGCAGCGTTTCCGCCGGTTCGCACCACAGCAACACGCCATCGGCCTTGACCTGATAGGTCTGCGGATCGACATCGATGTTCGGCAGATAGTCGTTGTGGATGAGGTCGGTTTTCTGCACGTCGCGGCAGCCCTTCACCACAGCGATCTGCTTCTTCAATCCCAAGGCCTCTGGCAATCCGGCCTCCTGCGCCGCCTGGCTGATAAAGGTCAGGCTGGTGGCGTGCAACGAGCCACCGTAGCTGGCGAACATCGGGCGGTAATGCACCGGTTGCGGTGTTGGAATCGAGGCGTTGGCATCGCCCATCAGGCTGGCGGCAATCGCACCGCCCTTGAGGATCAGCGTCGGTTTCACGCCGAAAAACGCCGGGCGCCAGAGCACCAGATCGGCCCACTTGCCGACTTCGATCGAGCCGACTTCATGGCTGATGCCGTGGGTAATCGCCGGGTTGATGGTGTACTTGGCGATGTAACGCTTGGCGCGGAAGTTGTCGTTGCCCTCGCCGTCCTGGGGCAGTGGGCCGCGCTGTTTTTTCATCTTGTCGGCGGTCTGCCAGGTGCGCGTGATGACTTCACCGACGCGGCCCATGGCCTGACTGTCGGAGCTGATCATCGAGAACGCGCCGAGGTCGTGGAGGATGTCTTCAGCGGCAATGGTTTCGCGGCGGATACGGCTTTCGGCGAAGGCGACGTCTTCGGCAATGCTCGGGTCGAGGTGGTGGCAGACCATCAGCATGTCGAGGTGTTCGTCGATGGTGTTGCGGGTGAACGGCCGGGTCGGGTTGGTCGAACTCGGCAGCACGTTGGGGAAACCGCAGGCCTTGATGATGTCCGGCGCGTGGCCGCCACCGGCACCTTCGGTGTGATAGGTGTGGATGGTGCGGCCCTTGAATGCGCCAAGGGTGGTTTCGACGAAGCCGGATTCGTTGAGGGTGTCGGTGTGGATCGCTACCTGCACGTCGTACTGGTCGGCGACGTTGAGGCAGTTGTCGATGCTCGCCGGGGTGGTGCCCCAGTCTTCGTGCAGCTTGAGGCCGATGGCGCCGGCCTTGACCTGTTCGATCAACGGCTCCGGCAGGCTGGCGTTGCCTTTGCCGGTGAGGCCGATGTTCATCGGGAAGGCATCGACGGCCTGGAGCATGCGCGCCAGATGCCACGGGCCGGAGGTGCAGGTGGTGGCGTTGGTGCCGGTAGCGGGACCGGTGCCGCCGCCGATCATGGTGGTGACGCCGCTCATCAACGCTTCTTCGATCTGCTGCGGGCAGATGAAGTGGATATGCGTGTCGATGCCGCCAGCGGTGAGGATCATGCCTTCGCCGGCAATCACTTCGGTGCCGGCGCCGATGGCGATGGTCACGTTGGGCTGCACATCGGGGTTGCCGGCCTTGCCGATCGCGGCGATGCGCCCGTCCTTGAGGCCGACGTCGGCCTTGACGATGCCCCAGTGGTCGATGATCAGCGCGTTGGTGATCAGCGTGTCGACCACTTCGGCGGCGAGCAACTGGCTCTGGCCCTGGCCGTCGCGGATGACTTTGCCGCCACCGAACTTCACTTCCTCGCCGTAGGTGGTGAAGTCCTTCTCGACTTCGATCCACAGCTCGGTATCGGCCAGGCGCACCTTGTCGCCGACGGTGGGGCCGAACATGTCGGCGTAGGCGCTTCTAGAAATCTTCATGTGCTTGCCTTGGGATTCAATTGTTTTTGAGATCGCTCGCATAGCTCGCTATCGCAGCCTCGCTGCGCTCGACAGCTCCTACAGTCAGTGATCGGCTTGAGATCGAGTGACATTTGTAGGAGCTGCCGAAGGCTGCGATCTTTTCGGGGCGCCCCGGATCAGTCGAGTTCGCCCATGATGCGTCCGGCAAAGCCGAACACCCGGCGATGTCCGGCGTAATCGACCAGCTCGACTTCACGGCTTTGCCCCGGCTCGAAGCGCACCGCCGTGCCCGCCGGAATATTCAAGCGCATGCCGCGACTGGCGGCGCGATCGAAGGTCAGCGCGTCGTTGGTTTCAAAAAAGTGGAAATGCGAGCCGACCTGAATCGGCCGGTCGCCGCTGTTGGCGACTTTCAGGCTCACGGTGCGGCGGCCGACATTGAGTTCGATGTCGCCGGGCTGAATCTGGTATTGGCCAGGAATCATCGCTGGGCTCCTTGCAGGACTTTGTAATAGAGAGCGGTCGGGCGATAGGTGCCGTTGGGATCGCAGGCGTAATCGGGAATTTCGCCGGCGCGCACGTAGCCCAGCGCCTTGTAGAAATCTTCTGCCGGCGAGCCGGCCTCGGTGTCGAGATAGAGCATGCCGCGCTTGTGCTTGGGCGCTTCGAGTTCCAGCGCCTGCATCAGTTGCTGGCCGAGGCCACGGCGCCGCGCGTGTTCGCGCACCAGCAGTTTCTGCACTTCGGCGCGGTTCAGACCATTGGCCTTCTGGCACAGGCCCAGTTGCACGCTGGCCAGCACCTGCTCGTCCTTCACCACCACCCAGAGCAGCGTGCTGCCCTTGTTGATGTTGTCCTGCACCTCATCGAAATACGCGCGCGCCTGCGCGGCATCGAGGTCGGCCATGAAGCCGACGCTGGCGCCGTAACCGACGGCGTCGAGCAGCAGATCGACCAGGCCCTGGCGATAGTGGGCAAAGCTCTCAGCGTTGACGCGGCGCAACTGGGCGGCGTTCATCGACATCACTCCTTGTGGGCACCCGGCGGCTGTGCGCCGGGATTGAGGGTCAACTGCATGAAGGTCAGATCGAGCCAGCGGCCGAACTTGGTGCCCACTTGCGGCATCTGCCCGGTGATGCTGAAACCGGCACGCTCGTGCAAGCGGATCGAGGCAGCGTTGCCGCTTTCGATGGCGGCGACCATGACGTGTTTGCCGCAAGTGCGGGCGCGTTCGATCAGCGCGGTCATCAGTTGTGGGCCGAGGCCGTTGCCGCGTTGATCGCTGCGCACGTACACCGAGTGCTCGACGGTGTGACGGAAACCGTCGAACGGCCGCCAGTCGCCGAACGAGGCGTAACCCAGCACTGCGTTTTCATGGTCGACGATCACCAGAATCGGGTACGCCTGCAACTGACGCGCGTCGAACCATGCCTGGCGATTGCCGAGGCCGACCGCTTGTTCGTTCCAGATCGCCGTGGTGTTGAGCACGGCGTCGTTGTAGATGTCGCGGATCGCCGGCAGGTCGGCCCGGCTCGCATCGCGAATGCTGTAAGTCATGGCGCGGCCTCAGACGATCGGCTGGTGAACGGTGACCAGTTTGGTGCCGTCGGGGAACGTCGCCTCGACCTGGATTTCCGGGATCATTTCCGGGATGCCTTCCATCACTTGTTCACGGCTGAGCAGGGTGGTGCCGTAATGCATCAGCTCGGCCACGGTCTGGCCGTCGCGGGCGCCTTCGAGCAGCGCGGCGGAGATGTAGGCCATGGCTTCCGGGTAATTGAGTTTCACGCCACGGGCCAGCCGCCGCTCGGCGACGAGGCCGGCGGTGAAGATCAGCAGCTTGTCTTTTTCGCGTGGGGTCAGGTCCATTGTTGGAATCCAATATCGGCAGTTAAGAATGATCAGGTCGATCGCGATCTGTAGGAGCTGCCGAAGGCTGCGATCTTTTGATATTGCTGTTAAAGATCAAGATCAAAAGATCGCAGCCTCGTTTCACTCGTCAGCTCCTACAGGGCAATGCATTTCAGGTGTTCCAGATTCGGGGGGGCATGGCCTCGCGCCCCAGCAGCACAGGCCTTAGCAGTCGCCATAAATCAATCAGCCAGGCGCGGGCGAGTAACGCTTCACCGGCCAGACACCGCGCCACCAGCAACCCTGGCAACTGGGTCAAATCTCCACGCACTTCGTGCCCCAGCGAGCGGCAGCGCTCCAGCAACTCGGCGTCTATCTCACCGGTGACCAGCATCGTTGCGAACACCGGATTGCCATCCAGGCCGATCGGCGAGTCGAGTAAACCGTCCGCACCGACAATGCGCTGCCGTTCGTGCCAGAGCAACTGACCATCGCGGCGGATGTCCAGGTGCGCCTGAAAATGCCCGAGGTCAAAACGCTCGCCACTGGCCGGCCGACCCAGCGCCACCACGTCCCAGTAGAACAGCCGCGCATCGCCTTCAAGCTCGATCGTTGTGCTCAACTCGGCCTGCGCGGCGCTGTAGACGATGGTTTCCTGCGGCAGCCATTCCAGGGTCGCACCGGCAGCGACTTGCAAGTCGAGCTGCTGATACGCCGGCCCGCCCGCGCGATACCATTTGGCGGCGCCGGGGCTGGTGATCTGTGCCCAGGCGTTGTGTTCGACGCGCGCGCTGATATCGAGCCGATCACCACCGGCAATGCCGCCCGGTGGGTGGACGATGATGTGCTGGCAGACCTCGGGGCCTTCGGCGTACAGATGCTTTTGCACGCGCAGCGGGCCGAGGTGACGGCGCATGACCGGGCGCGTGCAGTCGCCGAAACGCGCGTAGGCCAGTTCCAGCTCGGCGTGCCAGCTCGGGGTAAACAGGGCAGGTGCAACAATCGAATTCATGGTTTTGTGATTATCGTTAGGAAGCTACAGATTAGACCGGCGCGTTAGATCGTGACCAGCCCGCGTACACCCTCGGCCTCCATATTTTCACCGCGACCCTGCTGGACGATCTCGCCCCGCGACATCACCAGGTATTGATCGGCCAGTTCTGCAGCAAAGTCGTAGAACTGCTCGACCAGCAGAATCGCCATGTCACCGCGCGCCGCGAGCTGCTTGATCACCGCGCCGATTTCCTTGATCACCGACGGTTGAATGCCTTCGGTCGGCTCATCAAGGATCAGCAGGCGCGGGCGGCTGGCCAATGCGCGGCCGATCGCCAGTTGCTGTTGCTGACCACCGGACAGATCGCCGCCACGGCGCTGCTTCATTTGTAGCAGCACCGGGAACAGTTCGTAGATGAAACCTGGAACTTCTTTGGCTTCTGAGCCTGGAAAGCGCGACAGGCCCATCAGCAGATTTTCTTCTACCGTCAGGCGCCCGAAGATCTCACGGCCCTGCGGCACGTAGGCGATACCGGCATGCACACGCTGATGCGGTTTGAACGTGGTGATCGGTTTGCCTTCCCAGTTCACCGCACCTTCCTTGGCCGGCAGCAGGCCCATCAGGCATTTGAGCAGGGTGGTCTTGCCCACGCCGTTACGGCCGAGCAGGCAGGTCACTTCGCCGACCTTCACGTCAAAGCTCAGGCCGCGCAGGATGTGGCTACCGCCGTAGTATTGATGAAGTTGTTGGACCTGTAGCATCGGAACTCCGTTAGTTGGGCTTCAAGCTTCAAGCTTCAAGCTTCAAGCCGAAAGCAAGGGCAGGGCGGTATGACAGGGCTTTTACTTGCAGCTGGCAGCTTGCAGCTTGCAGCTTGCAGCTTGCAGCTGGCCGATTCATCGTCCCAAATAAACCTCAATTACTCGCTCATCGGCCTGCACTTGCTCAAGCGAGCCCTCGGCCAGCACGCTGCCCTGATGCAGCACCGTGACGTGGTCGGCAATCGAGCCGACAAAGCCCATGTCGTGCTCGACCACCATCAGCGAATGCTTGCCGGCCAGCGATTTGAACAGCTCGGCGGTGAACTCGGTTTCGGCGTCGGTCATGCCCGCCACCGGTTCGTCGAGCAGGAGCAATTGCGGGTCCTGCATCAGCAACATGCCGATCTCGAGAAACTGCTTCTGGCCGTGGGACAACAACCCGGCCTGGCGATTGACCGAGGTGGTCAGGCGAATCGTCTCGAGCACTTCGCAGATGCGATCCTTCTGCTCGCCACTCAAGCGCGCACGCAAACTGGCCCACACCGACTTGTCGGTCTTCTGCGCCAGCTCCAGGTTTTCAAACACGCTCAAGGCTTCGAATACCGTCGGTTTCTGAAACTTGCGGCCGATGCCGGACTGGGCAATCTGCACTTCGCTCATCTGCGTCAGGTCGAGGGTTTCACCGAACCAGGCCTTGCCGTGGCTGGGCCGGGTCTTGCCGGTGATCACGTCCATCAGCGTGGTCTTGCCCGCGCCGTTGGGGCCGATGATGCAGCGCAGTTCGCCGACGCCGATGTACAGGTTGAGATTGTTCAAGGCACGGAAGCCATCGAAGCTGACGCTGATGTCTTCCAGGGTCAGGATGGTGCCGTGGCGCGTATCGAGGCCCGGGCCGACGCGCTGGCCGAGGCCGATCGAGTCGCGGCTGGTGCCTTCGTCCTTGTTCGGTTCCACGGGGAAAAACGCCGGCTCCAGCATGAATTCAGCACTCGCTGTGACTCTCATTGTTCACCTCGTTTCTTCAGCAGACCGATCACGCCCTTGGGCAGGTACAACGTCACGACGATGAACAGCGCGCCGAGGAAGAACAGCCAGTATTCCGGGAAGGCCACGGTGAACCAGCTCTTCATGCCGTTGACCACGCCGGCGCCGAGCAGCGGCCCGATCAGCGTGCCGCGCCCGCCGAGGGCGACCCACACCGCCGCTTCGATCGAGTTGGTCGGCGACATTTCGCTGGGGTTGATGATGCCGACTTGCGGCACGTACAGCGCTCCGGCGAGACCGCACAGCACCGCACTCAGCACCCAGACGAACAGCTTGAAACCGCGCGGGTCGTAGCCGCAGAACATCAAACGGTTTTCCGCATCGCGCAACGCCGTCAGCACCCGGCCGAACTTGCTTTGTGCCAGGCGCCAGCCGATGAACAGGCTCGCCACCAGCAGCATCACCGTGGCCAGAAACAGCACCGCGCGGGTGCCCGGTTCGGTGATGCCGAAGCCGAGGATCGTGCGGAAGTTTGTAAAGCCGTTGTTGCCGCCAAACCCGGTCTCGTTGCGGAAAAACAGGAGCATGCCGGCGAAGGTCAGGGCCTGGGTCATGATCGAGAAATACACGCCCTTGATCCGCGAACGGAAGGCGAAAAAGCCGAACACCAGCGCCAGCAGACCCGGCGCCAGCACCACCAGACACATGGCCCAGATAAAGCTGCTGGTGCCGGTCCAGTACCAGGGCAATTCGCTCCACGACAGGAAAGTCATGAACGCTGGCAAGCCATCGCCGGCCGCCTGCCGCATCAGGTACATGCCCATCGCGTACCCGCCGAGGGCGAAGAACAGACCGTGGCCCAGCGACAGCAGGCCGGCATAGCCCCAGACCAGATCCAGCGCCAGGGCGACGATGGCGTAGCAGAGGATTTTGCCGACCAGGGTCAGCGTGTAGGCCGAGACGTGCAGGGCATTGTCTGGCGACAACAACGAGAGCAGCGGCAGAACGATCAGCAGCGCGAGGATCACCCCGCCGACCGCGAGCGTGACTTTCGGCCCGGCCTTTTGTGTGGCCGTGACTAACAGAGGCTGGTTCATCAGTCGATCACCCGTCCTTTCAGTGCGAAGAGGCCTTGCGGACGTTTCTGAATGAACAGAATGATCAGCGCGAGGATCAGGATCTTGCCGAGCACCGCACCGATCTGCGGTTCGAGAATCTTGTTGGCGATGCCCAGGCCAAATGCCGCCAGCACGCTTCCGGCCAGTTGGCCGACGCCGCCGAGCACCACCACCAGGAACGAGTCGATGATGTAGCTCTGGCCAAGGTCGGGACCGACGTTGCCGATCTGGCTCAGCGCCACGCCGCCCAGCCCGGCGATGCCCGAGCCGAGGCCGAAGGCGAGCATGTCCACGCGCCCGGTCGGCACGCCGCAGCAGGCGGCCATGTTGCGGTTCTGGGTGACGGCGCGCACGTTGAGGCCGAGGCGGGTCTTGTTCAGCAGCAGCCAGGTCAGCACCACCACGAACAATGCGAAAGCGATGATGACGATGCGGTTGTACGGCAGCACCAGGTTCGGCAGCACTTGAATGCCGCCGGACAGCCACGCCGGGTTGGCCACTTCAACGTTCTGCGCACCGAACAACAAACGCACAAGCTGAATCAGCATCAGGCTGATGCCCCAGGTCGCGAGCAGGGTTTCCAGTGGTCGACCGTAAAGGTGGCGGATGACCGTGCGCTCCAGCGCCATGCCAATGGCGGCGGTGACGAAAAACGCCACCGGCAGCGCGATCAGCGGATAGAACTCGATGGCCTGCGGCGCGTAACGCTGAAACATCAGCTGCACGACATAGGTCGAGTAGGCGCCGAGCATGAGCATCTCGCCGTGGGCCATGTTGATCACCCCGAGCAGGCCGAAGGTGATCGCCAGACCGAGGGCGGCGAGCAGCAGAATCGAGCCCAGCGACATGCCGCTGAAGGCCTGGCCGAGCACTTCGCCGATCAGCAATTTGCGCTTGACCTGCGCGAGGCTGGTTTCAGCGGCGGTGCGCACGCCGGCATCGCTTTCCACGCCCGGTTCGAGCAGACCTTCAAGGCGTGTGCGTGCCAGCGGGTCGCCGGTTTCACCGAGCAACCGCACCGCTGCAAGGCGCACCGCCGGGTCGCTGTCGACCAGTTGCAGATTGGCCAGCGCCAGGCTCAGGGCCGCGTGGACGCTTGGGTCTTTTTCCCCGGCGAGTTGCCGGTCGAGAAATTTCAGCTGCGCGGGTTTCGCGCTTTTCTGCAATTGCTGCGCGGCGCCCAGACGGATCTTGCTGTCAGCGGCGAGCAATTGATGGCTGGCCATCGCGGTGTCGATCAGACCCCGCAGGCGATTGTTCAGGCGCAGGGTTTTCGCTTGGCCGTCGATCGTCAGCTCGCCTTGTTGCAGGGCGTTGAGCAATTCGATACGCGCCGGATCGGGCTGCGCGGCCCAGGCTTCCAGCAGTTTGGCCTGTTGCATCGGATTGGCCGCGACGAAGTCTTCGGCATCGCCAGCGTGGGCCAGGAGTGGCAGCAACAGTGCGATGGCACAGATAAATCGGAAAAGGGCAGTGGGCATAGTCAGTCGCCTTGACGCGGACATTGTGGGAGCGAGCCTTTGTGGCGAGGGGATTTATCCCCGCTCGGCTGCGAAGCAGTCGTGATATCGGTCGACGCGATCGATCTGATACACCGCGACTGATGGCGTTGGGGCTGCTTCGCAACCCATCGGGGATAAATCCCCTCACCACAAAGGTCCGCTCTCACAGGGAATTGCATCAGCCTCACGCCAGGCGCGAGACTGACATCCGGTGACTCAGTTGCTCTTCACCGCATAATCCGGCTTCTTGTCGTTGCCCTGAATGTACGGGCTCCATGGTTGCGCGCGGATCGGGCCTTCGGTCTGCCACACGACGTTGAACTGCCCGTCGCTCTGGATTTCGCCGATCATCACGGGCTTGTGCAGGTGGTGATTGGTCTTGTCCATGGTCAACGTGTAACCGGACGGCGCAGCAAAGGTCTGCCCGGCCAGCGCTTCGCGAACCTTGTCGACGTCAGTGGATTTGGCTTTCTCGACCGCCTGCGCCCACATGTGGATGCCGACGTAGGTGGCTTCCATCGGGTCGTTGGTCACGGCTTTATCGGCGCCCGGCAGGTTGTGTTTCTTCGCGTAGGCTTTCCAGTCCGCGACGAATTTCTTGTTCGCAGGATTTTCCACCGACTCGAAGTAGTTCCACGCCGCGAGGTTACCCACCAGCGGTTTGGTGTCGATGCCGCGCAGTTCTTCTTCGCCGACCGAGAACGCCACCACCGGTACGTCGGTAGCCTTCAGGCCCTGGTTGGCCAGCTCTTTGTAGAACGGCACGTTGGAGTCGCCATTGACGGTCGAGATGACGGCAGTCTTGCCACCGGCGGAGAATTTTTTGATGTTGGCAACGATGGTCTGGTAATCGCTGTGCCCGAACGGCGTGTAGACCTCTTCGATGTCCTTGTCGGCCACGCCTTTGGAATGCAGGAACGCACGCAGGATCTTGTTGGTGGTGCGCGGGTAGACGTAGTCGGTGCCGAGCAGGAAGTAGCGCTTGGCGCTGCCGCCTTCTTCGCTCATCAGGTATTCAACGGCGGGGATCGCTTGCTGGTTCGGCGCGGCGCCGGTGTAGAAGACGTTCGGCGACATCTCTTCGCCTTCGTACTGCACCGGGTAGAACAGCAGGCCATTGAGCTCTTCGAACACCGGCAGTACCGATTTACGCGATACCGAGGTCCAGCAGCCGAACACCACCGCGACCTTGTCCTGGGTCAGCAGCTGTCGGCCCTTTTCGGCGAACAGCGGCCAGTTGGAAGCGGGATCGACCACCACCGGCTCGAGCATCTTGCCGTTCACGCCGCCCTTGGCGTTGATCTCGTCGATGGTCATCAGCGCCATGTCCTTGAGCGACGTTTCGGAGATCGCCATGGTCCCGGACAACGAATGCAGAATCCCGACCTTGATGGTCTCGGCGGCCTGGACAGTCCAGGTCATGCCCATCGCGGCAATGGATGCCGTGAGTGTGAAAGCCTTGATCAAACTGCGACGCTTCATTGTGCGATCTCCATGAACATTCGATTTTTTCTGGTTGGCAGATGCGGACGACTGAAGGTGTGTTTTGCAAAGGCTGTGCCCGGTCGCGTTCAGGCAAGAAAATGTCGTGCCAGAGCGCTTGCGCGCTGTGGGCGTGCACCAGGAGGGGACGGTAGTCGGGCGGTGGTGCGTCCAGCTGCGCCAGATTGGGGCGCGGGCTGTCGCGTAGATGCGGATACAGAAACGATAAACATGTACCACAGCAGGTGAAACCCGACGGCCCACACTCACGCGCTCATCCCGATTCTCAGCGCAGGTTTTTATGAGTCATGTCTCAGGCCGATCCGGTCGTACCGCAAGTTCTTCAGCAACGTTCAAGCTGCCGCCACTGAGCCCGGCCTTTCTGACTGAAGAGGACGCCGCCTATTGGGTGCACACGCGGATTCCACTGAACCCGGACAAAGAATACGGCAGCGTGATCCTGCTGCGTCCGGACGGGAAATTGCTCGCCACTTCACCCATCGCCGGGCAAGCCACGGGTTTTGACTTCGGCACAATTGTGCAGACCGATGGCCTTGGCGGCATGCTTCATCCGCTGGGCTACCGGTGCGTCGCCAGCGTTCACAGCCATCCGCCGATCCATGCCGAGTTCCGCAATGGCAATCGGCGTCAGGATGAAACGCTGCTTCGGCTGTTCATGAGTTTCTATTCAGGCGGCGATTTCATTGGCGATGTGTCGGCGCGGGATTTTTTCCGCAGCGCTTACCTTTCAGGCCCGGATGGCAGCTTGCTCAAATACGTCTCGAGCGGCTCGCCCGAGGAGCGCGACTACTTTCTCTGGCAGCAGTCCGGCGGGCCGTCGGGCCATCCGGCGGGGGCCTATGACGTGATGGCGGTGATCAACAAACTGGCGACCGTGGGTGAACTCAAAGTCATTGTTTCGAATGCCGACTGGGGCTACTCGGTGGGGCGCGTACCTGCGGACTGGAAGGCCGGCGCGTCGTTTTCAAAGGGTGTGGTCACCGAACTGCCGCTGATGACCCGTGTCTGCGTCAATGCCGAACGCGCCGTGCTGGCCGCGTTGAAATCCAGAGGCGCGCAGACGACGGGCCTGATATTGAAAAAATTGGTTGGCGAGGAGTATGTGGCCACCCATGCGCGGCCGGCCGGGCTCGCCGCTTGGGATCCTGAGCGAATATTTCCGGTTGATGCCCAAGGGCAATTGCAGCTGCCCAGGGGGTATTTGCTGGAGGGCTTTTACTTTGCCTCGCGGCCCGACCCTGCACAGTTTCCACCTGGCCAGCCGTGGCTCTACGAGAACTTCTTCACGCCCCGGGAGATCGCCTGGGCTATCGAAGCGAATGCCCGCAGCCAACATCTGGCGCAAGCGGGGCGTGCGTTGTCGCTGTACATGCGGGCGCAGGATCATGCGATGTTGAAGTACCGCTTCAGCGGCGATTCGATCGAAGCGGCACTGAGCGTTACGCAGTCGGACGGCACGGTCAGTGACAACGGTGTGCAGGCAAGGCTGTTGGCCGGCACACTGGATAGCCGCGCATTTGTTTCGATGCTGGTACTGGCCGGGACCCTGGAGGTCGTGCGCGGCAGTGCGTTGTGGGCGCATCTGGGGCCGGTGGGTCTGCAATGGCAGCCCTTCGCCAATTTCCCCTGGCCGCGATTGAGCCGGGCTTTTCTGACGGCCGATGATGCGGTTCGCCATGCCCATGAGCTCGTGGGCATTCGCCGTGATCAGCAGTACGCGGGGTATGTTTTTCAGCGTAGCGACAAGCGTTTCGTGGTGACCGAACCCTTGCCCGGGGATATCGATACGCTCAGCCAGGGGCGGCTTTATCCTCTGGACAATCACGGTCGGCCGGTGTTTCCAGACGACCACACCATGCATGCGCGTTATGTCGCTCACGTTGCGCTTTCGCAACTTGACCCGGTGCATATCCGGTATCTGCGCTGGACCCGTGCCGAGGCTCTGCTGGATGTGCAGATGCTCAACGTTGACGAGCTGCGGCAGACTCTGCTCGACGGGATCGCTCTGTATTGCTCTGGTGCCGGCGACAGCCTGATCAGGTTCCAGCCCTACACCACCATCGTCGCCAGGGAGCTGGCCAGACGCCTCGGCACTGGCAAGCACCCGGGCGAGCTTGCCAGTGCGCTGCGCAACGGCACTGAACGGCCACAGGCCTTTGTGCGTGAACAGGCGCAGGCCGGCGTCTTGTTCAACCTGATCGATCACGCACTGTGGGGCTATCGCGGGCAGATCGGCGCTGACTGGAGCCTGCCAATAGCGTCAGTGGCTGAACCAGGCGAGTCTGAGCCGCCGCTGCCGACGTTACCGAAACCGTCATTGCCAGATCTCTCTTTGCAGCCATATCCGCCAACGCAAGTGCCTGCGCCTGGCGCTACAACAATGCCGTGGAAGCGTCCTGCGAGGATTTTCTTTGGTGCGGTGTTTTCCTCGGCGGACGAGGCAGCACTGAGTCAATCCAGTACTGACGTGCATTTGCACGACGAGAAGAAAACCTGGTTCGGCTTCATTCTCAAGCACGTGGGGCGGGAGGAATACATCGCCAGCGAGCTGATACCCGTCAGCGATAGCGGCACCAATCTGTTTCGTCAGGAGTCGGTGTTCAGTTCCAGCAGGACAGCTCCCTGGTATCAGTACCCGGATGGCTTCGACCTGCATGCCGTGTATTACATGCACCAGCGAATCGGGGAAACCTTGCGCCATCCCCAGGACTGGCTCGCGCATTACTTCGTCACGCCAGAGACGCTGACGGTTGCCATGTATCTCTCCGAGCGGCGCCCGGTCGTCGCCACTGGCCGGCACAGAACTTTGTATATCGCCACTGGTGATGGTGCTCTGCTCAGGTATGTGTTCAACAGCTCCAGCAAGTTGTTCTACGACGACAGCTCGCAGACGACGCTGCAAACGCTCAAGGACGATCTCGCTGCGCAAAGGCTGTTGCCATCCGACTTCGTGCACACCGTGGTCGACAGTGGTCAACTTGACGTGCTGCGTACGAGTCTGTGCTGGGACCGGCCGGGTTTGGTCAAGAAAACCTGGCAGCCTTACGCAAATCTGCAGCGACGCGCCCTGGGGCCGGTTTTTCACAGTGCCGACGATGCGGCGGTGCATGCCCGATCGCTGTTGCCGCAGAGCACCGACAAGCTCTATGGCGGTGTCATTCTGAAACGCTCCGACGGCCTCTACGTCGCTACCTCGCCGATTGAAGTGACACGCGAAAATTTCGACAGTAGCGAGATCATCGCCGACGAGACTCGCGCTGCCGGACTGTTTCCAGAAAATTGCCGGATCGTTGCGCGTTACCGCTCCAGAGTCCCGAGGGAGCTGTCGGTAGCGTTTTCGGCCATCGACAAACAGATCTACTTGAACATGCTGTCGGTCGATACCTTGTACTCGGCATTCACCCGCAAGCCTGTGGTCTGGGATGAATACCTGTTTGCGCCGGACGGTGCGACGATTCGCTATCAGCCTGGGTTGTGGGAGCGTCTGCGCGCCGATCTGTCGATTGCCCTGACGGCAAGCAATAGCCTGCCCGCATCACTGGATGGCGAGACCATCAAGCAGCGCCTTTACAGCGGTGAATTGAAACCGATCGACTGGATCGACTCGCTCGCCAGAACCGGTTATTTGCAGGTCGTCACCGGCAGTGACCTGTGGGGCCTGCCCAGGCAAGTATCGCGCTGGGTGCCGTTCTCGGCCGACCTGCAGATCGTGACGGAT
This sequence comes from Pseudomonas sp. Sample_11, assembly GCF_004307505.1. Taxonomy (NCBI): domain Bacteria; kingdom Pseudomonadati; phylum Pseudomonadota; class Gammaproteobacteria; order Pseudomonadales; family Pseudomonadaceae; genus Pseudomonas; species Pseudomonas sp. Sample_11. The sequence goes on along the minus strand of NZ_RCOD01000052.1, from coordinate 6,155 downwards.
TACAGCAAAGCCGCTACTGCGGCGGTGTGCAGCCCGTTATACCTTCAGGCGGATGCGGCCGCTCGATATGTCCATGAGCTGGCGGTGAGCCGCGATACGCAGACTTTCGGTGTCATCCTGCGCTCGGCCGGCGGTGTGTTTCTTGCCAGTCTGCCGCTGACTGCACAACGGTCTGCGCTGGCGCTGGACCGGATCTTCGAGCACGGGCGACTGCCAGCAGGCTTTCTGCTGGATTCGATTTATCTGCGCGCCGTCCTGCCGCCGCTTGGCGCACGATCCACGGATATCCGGCATGCGCTGACCATGCCCAGCGAAGTCCAGCAGGCGTGTCGACGGGCCAGTACGCCACAGGGTTACAAGCCGATCTACTTCTCCTGCGCCGACGGAGCGCTGCTGAGGCTGCAACTGCACGCGTTCGAGCCCGGCACGTTCTTCGACCGGTTCGGGCAAGTGGAATTGCGCCCCAACGCTTTTGTGTCAATGGAGCAGGCGGCGATTGATCAACGCAACAACAGCAAGGGCACTTTCAGCCTTGTCGAATACGTAAATCGGATGGCGCGAGCCGGTGACCTGCATGTCATTGAAACCAGCGCCTGCTGGTCTCGCCGTGGTCGGGTCGAGGAGGGCTGGCAACCGGGTCTGGCCGAGATATCTCGTGAGCGCCACTGGCAAAATCATCCGGTTCCGGCGCTGGGACCGATCTTCCAGCATCCCGACGATGCTGCCCGCTATGCCCGGCAACGGACCGACAATGAAATACTCGCTCGGACCGGTTATGAGGGCGCGGTTCTCGGGGAAAACTCCGGCCAGCGCTTTGTCCCGCTGGAGCCTGTTGCGTGGTTCGCCAACGAGGAAAATCTTCGTCTGCGTCTTTTCCGTACTGCCGAGGACCCTGCGACCGACTGGCGCCGACCGGCACCGCGCTACCCTGACGGTTATGCCGTCGTGGCCAGTCATCAATTCAGCCTGTCGGGCAATACCTTGCTGGTCGCTGACAACGAACAGATCCGCAGTAATTTCGCCGAACCCGCGCTGGTGTATGCACACACCCACGAGTTGAAAAATCAAGGTTTCGATATTCGTGGGTATTACTACTCCACGCCCGGCCATGAGTTGCTCAAATACACGCCAGTGTACTCAGACGCCGAACGGGATCTGCTGCTGACCCGTTCGGTCGTTTATGAAAACGGGCAATGGGTCAGCCGCCTCACGCCTGGGCAATTTGTCTCCCGACTCCTGCAATTGGGCGAATTTCAGGTGTTGGTGGCAGGCGCGTATTGGCGCCATACCGGGCACCTGGGCAGTGGTTGGCGAATCCGTCGGCAACAGCCGGCGGCCGAAGGTGCCGTGCGGATCAGAGATGAGTTGTAATTCGAATGCCGAGTCGGGCGCGGGCCACTGAGCCCGCGCCACACTATCAGCGCGGTAGATCGACGGTGCGCCGGGCGACTCGTGGCAAGACAAACCGGTCAAGCAACCACACGAACAGCAGCGAAGCCCCCACCAGCGGAAACACCACCGCCAGCACCAGCATGATCGCCACGCCGGTTTTCCATGTCGGCAGGTCATGGCGCAGCGGCGGCACGCCGAACTTGCCTTCGGGGCGGCGTTTCCACCAGATCACTACACCACTGACGGCGCTCAGCAGAATCATCAGGCAGATCAGCAGCACGACGATCTGGTTGAAGGTGCCGAACATCTTGCCTTCGTGGAGCATCACGCCGATTTCGGTAGCGCGAGCAACGGTGCCGTAGTGCTCGAAACGCACATCGGCGAGAACCTTGCCGGTGTACTGATCGATATGCAGGGTGGCGTCGTTGCGCGGGTCATCGGCGAATACGGCAATGGTGAACACGCCGGTGGCGGTGGTCGGCAGGGTGATGCTGTAGCCGGGCTCGACCTTGCGCTCACTGGCGATGTTCTGCACATCCTGCAGGCTGACTTCGGGTGCAGCGGGGCCGGCGTGGGCGGTGCCGTGATTCATGTGTTCGGCGTGGTCGCCGGACATCGGCATCGGTGTGTTCTCCATCGCCCATGGCACGGTCTGGCGGGTGGCGCTGTTGAGGTTGCGTGCCTCGATGTCGGAGGTCGGCACGTTGTCCCACATTGCGGCTGGAAACACGTTCCACACCTGCGCGTATTGCTTGCCCCAGAAACCGGTCCAGGTCATGCCGCTGAGCAACATCACCAACAGCAATGTCGCGCCCCAGAAACCGGTGACGGCATGCAGATCGCGCCACAACACTCGACCTCGGCTGTTCAAACGCGGCCATAGAATGCCCGCCGCCTGACCGCGCGGCCACCACAGAAACAGCCCCGAGACCACCAGCACCACGCCCCAGCCAGCGGCCATTTCGATCAGGCGATCGCCGACCGTGCCGATCATCAATTCGCCGTGGATCGCACGGGCAATGGCTTGCAGATTCTGCTTGGCATCCTGCTCGCCGAGGATGTCGCCGTGGTACGGATCGACGAATACGTTGAGTTCGTGACCAGCGTTTTTCACCACGAATTGCGCGCTGCGCTCGGCATTCACCGGCGGCAGGTACTGAGTGACCTGGCCTTGCGGATAGGCAGCTTTCACCCGTTGCAGCAGGTCATCGGCCGGCACTGTGTGGTGCCCGGCCGGTACTTCGAGCAGGCTGCTGTACATCAGCAAATCGAGCTGCGGTTTGAACAGATAAATGATCCCGGTCAGGGCCAGCATCACCATGAACGGCGCGACGAACAGCCCGGCATAGAAATGCCAGCGCCAGGCCAGGTTGTAGAAATTGGGTTGAGGCTTTTGCATCACGTGTGCTCCGCTTGGCTTGGTTCTTTTCGTTGTCTGTTTACCTGTGGCAGCGAGCCTGCTCGCGAAGCGGTTGTTCAGTCGATATCAATGTCGACCGTGGCGCCGTCTTCGCGAGCAGGCTCGCTCCCACATGGGTAGGTATTGGTGTCAGAAACTCATATCCACTTTGGTCCAGAGCGTGCGCCCCGGTTCATTAATTGCCTGTGGGTCATTGGCCGGGTAACCGAACCCGGCGTTGCCAGCCAGGTTCAGGTGCTCGGAGTAGGCTTTGCCGAACAGGTTGTCGACGCCGCTGCTGACCTTCCAGTGCTGGTTGATGCGGTACGCGCCGTTGAGCGAGAACACGCCGAAGCCGGAGCTCTGGGCGTAATCCTTGCCGACCACGTTGCCCTTGTTCGCGTCGATGCGGTGCTGCGCGGCGACCACTCGCCAGAGTGCGCCGGCGCTCCACTTGGCCTCGCTGTAGGTCAGGCCGAAGCGCGCATCCAGCGGCGGCATCTGCGGTAATGCCGAGCCGTCGCTGCTGTTCTTGCCCCAGGCATAGGCCAGGGTCGCATCGGCTTTCCAGTTGTCGGTGAGGTTGTAGGCAGCTCCCAGTTCGCCACCCATGATCCGCGCGTCGATGTTCTCGGCGCGCGAGGTGCTCATGCCCATCATTCCCGGCGTGTAGTCGAACAGGATGTAATCGCGTACCACACCGATGTAACCCGAGGCCCAGGCTTCGAGGTCGGCGCTCCTGTAGTTCACGCCAAAGTCGAACTGCGTGGTCTTTTCCGGTTTGATCGAGTCGAACGCATTGACCGATCCTGCCGGGCCGGACTTGGGCGAAAACAACTCCCAGTAATCCGGGAAGCGTTGCGCGTGGCCGAGGCCTGCATAGAGCGTGGTAGGGCTGTCGGCGAGGTCATGCTCGTAACGGATGAAGCCGCTGGGCAGGGTGTCGGCGCGGGTGTCGTCGGCGGTCGGGTTGGGGCGGGACATCATCCCCGAGCCGGTGGTCTGCCGATAATCCTTGGCCGAAGCACGGTCGACACGGGCGCCAGTGATCAAGCGATCACGCTCGGCGGCGTACCAGGTCATTTCGCTGAAAGCGCCGTAGTTATGGAAATCGGCGTCCTTGCTGTACGGCAGGTCCTTATAGGTGTCGATGCCCATTGCACTGCGCTGACGGTGCTCGTTGGTCTGTGCGTCGAGGCCGGTGATCAGCTGAACATCAGCCCAGCGCCAGGTCGCCTTGAGCCGCGCGCCGAGGGTCCGACGGTCGACGTTGGACGCCATGGGCCCTGCCATCATCCCGGTGGCGGACGGGGTGCGCAGGGTGTAGTTATCCATCACATGGTCGGCGTAGTTGTAGTAGACCTGCGCCTCGAGTTTTTCCAGCACCTCGCTGATGTTGGATTTTTCCAGGCGCAGGCCAAGGCTTTCGCGCAGGAATTGCGAACCGTCCATGCCGCGCCCGCCATACCGCGCCTCGCCGTCGCCCTTGCCGGCGGTGAGTTCGATCAAGGTGTCGGCATCCGGCGTCCAGCCCAGTGCGACATCGCCGTTCCACTTGTCGTAACGCGAGGCGACGATGTCGTTGTTGCCATCGCGGTAATCGTCGGAATGCGCGGTGTTGCCGATGACGCGCACGTAGCCCAACGGACCGCCGGCAGCCGCGTCGACAACCTTGTCGAAACGCCCATGCGAGCCAGCCAGGATGCTGGCGTTGACGCGAGTGCCGAGTTCGCCGAAGTTCTCCGGCTCACGGTCGAACAGCACCGTACCGGCCGATGCGCCCGGACCCCACAGGACGGTTTGCGGGCCTTTGATCACCGTGAGTTTGTCGTAGGTTTCCGGTGAAATATACGAAGTCGGCGCGTCCATCCGGCCAGGGCAAGCGCCGAGCATCATGCTGCCGTTGGTGAGGATATTCAGGCGCGAACCAAACATCCCGCGCAGCACCGGATCGCCGTTGGTGCCGCCATTGCGCACCAGAGCGAAGCCGGGAATGGTCTTCAGGTAATCGCCGCCGTCACTGGCCGGCACCGGTTGGCGCGGATCCTTGGGGTTGGTGACGATCGTCAGTGGCGAGCTTGGGGCGATGGCGGTGATCACCGTCGGACTCAGTTCACTTTCGTGGCCGGTGTGATCATCAGCCAGCGCCAGCGGTGTCAGCAGCAGGCCGCAAAGGACGGCAATAGCGTGCCTGCAACGAATCCGCGATTCATTCAGGGCAAAGTGCGCGCGGGCAGATTCCGCGCAGGGGACAGCAGTAAACCTGGACATGACAATTTCCATCGAACAGTCGTAAACACCACGGCCGGCAGCCTGGAGCTGTCTTCTCAACCGTGTGCAATCAGAGGTGCGTGTTTACGTGGCGATGGGCGGGGCGCGGGTGCGGGCGCCGGGGAAGAAGGTTTGCCGGGCATGGCCCAAGCGAGGGGAGGGTGCGGTGAAAGTGCTGGCGGGCGGAGTGTCGAATGCTGTGAATGAACCGCCACCCGTGAGTGCCGGGCAGTTGAACAGCAGGCTGCAATAACCGCATTTTTCCCAGATTGCATGGTGCCCGGATGCTGGCGGGCAATGCTCGGCAGCCGGTTGCGCGCCGTGCTCCGCGTGCTCCATCGCCGACATGTCCATGCTCATGTCCATCGACATGTTCATGGACGTTGAAGCGTGCTGATCCATCGGCATCGACTGAGAAATCAGTGGACCGATAAAGATCATCAGCATGGCGAACAGGCTGATCCAGCTGCCGCGTGTCAGGCCCAATGGCTGACGACGGGGGGTGGGTGACCTGGTGCCTGGCGGGCGCATGGGCGGCGTCGCGATAGCGGATTACTGAGCGTGCGCGTGCTTTTGCGTGGACTCGGGCGCCTGCTTCTGCACCGCCACTTCCACTGTCACGTCTCCGGACTTCTCGAAATGCAGGGTCATCGGGAAGCGCTTGCCATCGCTGAGCAGGCTGCGGTCCTTCAACCCCAGCAGCATGACGTGGTAGGCCATCGGTGCGAACGTGACATCGCCGCCGGCGGGGATTGCCACGTTGGCTACTTGCTGCATTTTCATCAAGTCGTTTTGCATCACATGCTCATGCAACTGCGCTTCAGCCGATATCGGCGAGTCGACACTAAGCAGGCGGTCAGCTGTGTTGCCCGAGTTGTGGATCACGAAATACGCGGCGACGTTGGGTGCATTGGGCGGCAGTTCCTGCGACCACGGGTGAGCGATTTCCAGTGCGCCGATCTTGTATTCGTGGGCATTGGCAAAGCAGGCAGGCAGCAGCAACGCGGCCAGAACGATAAGTCTGTTCAACATGGCAGTTCTCCAGGTGATTCAAAACGCAGGTCAATTGCGAGAAGTCATCACACCAGAGGGG
>NZ_RCOD01000005.1:0-48903 GCF_004307505.1 Pseudomonas sp. Sample_11 | reverse complement strand
GAACAAGTCGGGGCGTTTGCTGGAACCACCATCAGTGCGTTTTCACACAGTCTGGGATCCGGCGGGTTTTTTTATGCCTGCAGAACGGTTGCCGCACTACATATGTACCGCCACCGACCCTGCCCTGCCTTTGATACTCGGTGCTCGATGCTTATCAGCCGCCAGGGAGGCGCAGATGAACGACACACCGGTACATGAACAGACGCTGATCCACAATCTCATCGCAGAATTGACCGCCGTACCGGTGGTCACCGCCGCCACGCCGGCGCGCACGCTGGAGGTTCCTCGTCCATGCCTGCTGCGCGAATGGATGGAGCTTTACTGGACCGCCCTCGAACGCCCTGAGTTTCTCGACTGGGCCAGTCGCTTTCACATCGACCTGGATACCTTGCAAATCAAAGGCGACATTCTGCAAGCGCGCACACCAGCGAATGGCACCTCCGACGTACGCACCTTCACCCTGGAGGACGACTCTGGCTGGTGGCAGGTGGCGCCGATGCTGCAATCGATTTCCCAACGCATCGACCCTGCCGGGTTGGGCCTGCCTTATATTGGCGGCAAGTCCGCCAACCCGCTGTATCGCTTTCCACGGCAAGTGGTGCTGGCGTTCTACGGTTACCCGGAACCGCAAAACCAGATTCAGGCCCGCGTCATCCTCACCGAACTGAAGAAAAGCGGGCTGGCTGCCATCGATGAAAACGGCCACAGCACGTCGGCTGTGGTGAAGGAACGCAACGCGCAACTGGAGGATTTCAGGGCGATCGCCGATCGAATCGATGCGGTGTTGCTGGTGAGCGATCCGTTCGAGCAACGAGGCTTTCTCGATACGCCGGTAACGCTTGCTTCGGCCTCTGTTTCCGCTCCTGTCAGAGGCCCGCGCCTGAAATTGGGCGAGCTGCTGCGTCGCTATGAATTTGCGCTGCCGGAAGATGCGGGACAAGCCAAAGCGCTTGCGCAACGCCTGCGACATCACAGTTGGCCTGAGCTGCCCTACGTCAGTGACTACGTGCAGACCGGCACCCCTATCCGCAGCTATCGCGAAGACTTCGGCGATCTGGAGGACGTCCGGCATATTGTGCGACGCCTGGAAGTTTTGAGCTGGAACAAGGCACCCAAAGCCAGAATCGATTACGAGGAATTCAGCGAGCCCCATCCGGATTCCACGCTCGCGGTGCAGATGGCGCTGGGCCAGGAGCGCTTGCAGATATTCAGCTCCAATGCGGATTTTCAAGCCATCTTGCAACAGCACGGGTTACCCGCCGACAGTCAATTGCTGGTGACCGAGTCCGGTCATGTCGGCACGGCCAGCGCCAAAGGCTGGGTCAACCTGGCGACTGAGGTGGAAAAGCATTCCGATCTGAAACTTCATCGCGACCAGCTTAAAGCTCAGGCAGGCGAAGCCGGCGGCGCCCTGCGCTCGAGCGGTAAAGTCACCCTCGGGCAAATGTTGCGTTTCTACGAGCTACCGTCGCCAAAAACTGTCGAGCAAGCCCTCTCCCTGGCGAAATGGGACAAGATCAACCTGCACATGCGTCCCGGACACATGAATCAGTGGTATCTGCTGGGTCAACCCTGGACGAAGACCGAGCGGTTCACCGCGCAGCAACGTCAGAGCATCATCGACACCACCCAGGCTTTTTTGCCAGAAGACTCGCCGCCACTGATCGACTACCTCAGTGAAGGGGTCGACACCGATCTGCCGCTCAATACCCTCAAGGCAAAAGCCGACTACCTGATCAGTCGTATCCTGATCACGTCGCGCGCACGGACGCTGGGCAACCAGTTGGTGAAGAACCTCGGAGCGCCGTCTCACAAAAAACGCCTTCTGGCCACCAACCGCGAACGGCTGTTGCTCGCTGCATTGATTCTCAACCTGGAACCGAGCGCCGGTGAGGATATAAACCGAATCGTCGCCCAGCGCCTGGAGGGCAGTGATTTCTGGGGCGACAGTTATGACGAAGTGCGCCGGTTCATCGACCGGCAACCCCAACTCGCACTGGTCAAGAACAAGACATTGGCGACCCACCTGTTATTGTCCGGCATCTCGCCGGAGTTTCTCATCCGGGGCATTCCTCGATCACTGCCTTATATGAGTTGCCTGCGCTGGGTGAGGCTCAAACAGGTCGTGCTGTATATCGAAAGACGCCTGCCGGGCGCGGCGCGCTTGATGACCTACGAGCAATTGCGCGAGCTGACGAAAGGCCCGGCGCCGGCTGATTTCTACAAGTTTCTGCGCGAGGAGCCGTGTGCCTCGGTCGTAGTGGACTGGGCGGTTGCACGAGGGCTGATCCAGCGCGATGCCGACTTTCAAGTCACGGTCTATGACGCCGCCACGCTCAAGCAAGCCGATCTGCTCTTTCGCAACCACAATCGTCTGATTTACGATTTTTACCGCCGGGCCTTCCAGTCGTCACCACCCACCCCCGCCACTATTGCCCTCGCCGATCTGCGCAAGATCTTCGCTGATTCCCCTCACCTGACAGAGAAGGCGCTGTTTGTTCCAGCCTCGGACGCTGATACAACCGGGCCACATTATTCCCTGAGCCAATTACACATCGCCGGCAAGCTAACGGGTGACATGCAGGGATGGCAATCGAGCAATGCACAATTGCAACTGCCATCGATGATTGCCTCGCTGCCCAGACTGAACAACGTGGCAAGCGCTTTTCATGCAGCGCTGGCGGCGCGCCTCAAGCATATGAAGGACGCGCATGTCGCGATTCTCAAGGAGGCGTTCTGCCGGTTGCCGTTGGCGCAACGGCTCGACCTCGAAGACAACACGCTGGAATTGCTCGCCCTGCGGCCAGTATCGGCAGCCACGGACAAACTTGCCAAGGCCGGCACGGCGCCGTTTGGCATATTGGCACTGCTGCATGGGTGGCCAACCAGAGTCTTCGAGATTTTCACCAGCAGAGATGAAGTGGTGCTGCGTCGCGATATCGACATCGCATTACTCAAACCATCGGTGGCGAAAGAAGCGGCGAAAACGCTGCCCCTCGACGCCGAAGCCTATAAAAACGGCTCCCAGCCTCGCTTGAACGCCACCTGCAAGGCGTTCATTACTCGCCTCGATATTAAGGGCGCACCACTGGCGCAACAGGCACGCACCGCCGTGCCCGATACCTTCGCCTCCAACAGAGTCAACGCCATTGCCAGCACCGCCGTCCGGCATCTGTTCGATGCTTATGAAGCGAAAGCCTTGCAAGACGCGTTGCGCATGCCCGAACTCGAGGATGCCGCGGCCAGTCACGAGAAATGGCTGGCGTTTTACCAGAAGCTGAGCCCGCCCAAGCGCTGAGCACTGGCGAATCCGGCGATGAATCGGCTGACGCCTTCGCGAGCAGGCTCGCTCCCACAGAGATGGTCCTGAACTGAAAAATCCTCCGCGCCATCGAAACCTGTGGGAGCGAGCCTGCTCGCGAAGACATTCGACCAGCCAGCGTCAAATTTCCTGACCCACCGCCATCGCGGGCAAGCCCGCTCCCACGGTATTCAAGGGAGTCTGTGGGAACTGGCTCGCCAGCGATGGTGGCGGTGCTAGCAGCCTTTCAGAGCTTGCTTGTGCGCATACATTGCGCCATCCGCATCGGCGAGCAGCCGATCAACGGTTTCGTGGCGTGTGGGGTCGTATTCGATCTGGCCGACGCTGAAGCGAATCGCGTAACCGCGGTGCAGCGTGGCGTTGCGCTCTTCGAGGATTTCCTTGAGCCGGGCCATGATCCGCGTGGTTTCAACGTGGCTGGAGCCGGTCAGCAACGCGACAAACTCATCGCCGCCCAGGCGTCCGACCACGTCGCTTTCGCGAAAGGCAATGCGCAGCACATCGGCGAAGGTCTTCAGCGCGCTGTCGCCTTCGGCATGGCCGTACAGATCGTTGATCTGCTTGAAGTCGTTGAGGTCAAAAAACAGCAGCGTCGCCGGCCGGTTCAGGCGCGCGCAGGCATCCAGTGCATGCTGGGCCAGTTGCTTGAAACCACGGCGATTGGACAACAGCGTCAACTCATCCATGCTCGCCATCTGCACCGCCATCAACTCTTGCTCGGCCATCTCCGCGAGGTCACGCAGCAGCGCGCGCTCTTCGTCATCGAGATGGCGAGGTTTGGTATCAATCAGGCACAAGGTGCCCATTTTGTTACCGTCCGGCACGGTCAGTGGGTACCCGGCGTAAAAGCGAATATTCGGCGCACCGGTAACCAGCGGATTGTCATGGAAGCGCAGATCTTCCAGCGCATCGGGGACCAGCATCAGCTCGTTCTGCAAAATCGCATGGCCGCAGAAAGAGACATCGCGGGATGTCTCGCTGACATCCAGACCCACACAGGACTTGAACCACTGGCGATCCGTGTCGACCAGCGTGACCAGGGCGATCGGCACGTTGAACAGGCGCTTGGCCAGGCGCGTCAGGCGATCGAAGCGCTCTTCAGGGGCCGAGTCGAGATTGAGGCCATGCAGCGCGTCGATACGTGCAGCTTCATTGGCAGGCTTTCCGGGCACCAGCATGCGCACACTCCGTAGACAGTCATGCGTTGAGCGTAGCGCTAAATCGCCGAGGCTTCACATTTGCGCCACCGGACACGGCCCGCCGGCATCGGCCCAGAGTTTGAATTGCGCGACGAAAATATCGTGCGGCACCGGCACCGGTGCGCGCCCTGCCCCGGGATTCCAGCCCCAGAGCACCAGTTTGTCTTCGCTGACGTGTTTTAACAGTGCGGCAAAATCCCGATCGCCGTTGCTCGCGCGGTCCTTGATCATCGCGCAGAGCTTGTCCGAGGGCAGGCCGATCCAGGCCATTTTGTGCGCCGCTGGCGGCAGGCTCCAGTGTGGCGCACCCGGCGGCGCATGAGGGCCGTAACTGGCCGGCGGATTGCTTTCAGCGTGGCAGGTCGCGCAGGGCAAACCGGCGGCGCCCTTGCCGTCCATGCCGCGCACCACATTCATCGCGTGGGGGATGCCGGCGTCGAACTGCAACGGCGAATCGCCGGGAATGTGGCAGTTCTGGCAGCGCGGGCTCTGAAAGACTTTCTGCACCGTGGCAAAGGCTTTCAGAGCTTCCTGATCCTCGGCAAACAGGTCCGAGGCGTAGCCACCGAGACCGAGCAACACGACGGTGCCCAACACAAGATGTCGTTTCATCTCACACCCCCGACAGTTGCAGTGGCAGTTCGCGCAGGCGTTGCCCGGTCAAGGCGAACACGGCGTTGGCCACGGCCGGCGCGGTCGGTGGCACACCGGGCTCACCGATGCCGCCGGGTTTCTCGCTGCTGGGGACGATATGCACTTCCACCACCGGCATTTCGTTGAGCCGCAACACCTGATAATCGTGATAGTTGGACTGCACGACGCCGCCGTCCTTGACGGTGAGTTTGCTGTGCAACGCCATGCCGAGACCGAAGGTGATGCACGATTCCATCTGCGCGGCGATGCTCTGCGGATTCACTGCAATGCCGCAGTCCACCGCGCAGACTACCCGATGCACGCGGATCGCCAGATTGTCCTGCGACACCTCCGCCACTTGCGCCACGTAGCTGCCGAACGACTCGTGCACCGCCACGCCCAGAGCATGCCCGTCCGGCAACGGCGCGCCCCAGTTGGCCTTCTCCACCGCCAGATTGAGCACGCCAAGGTGGCGCGGGTGCGCCTTTAGCAACGTTCGCCGGTACTCCACCGGATCCTTGCCCGCCGCCGTCGCCAGTTCATCGATCAGCGATTCCATGACGAAACCCGTGTGGGTATGGCCCACCGAACGCAGCCACAACACATTGATGCCGGTCTGCGGCGAATGCAGGTCGACCTGATGATGAGGCAGATCCTTGATGTACGGACTGTCAGCCACGCCCTCGACCGAGGTGGCATCGATGCCGTTCTTGACCATCGTCGCCTCAAGCATCGTCCCGGCCATGATCGACTGGCCGACCAGCACATGCTGCCAGCTCATCGGCAAACCATCGGCGCCCAGCCCGACCTGCGCCTTGTGCAGATACATCGAGCGGTAGTAGCCGCCGCGAATGTCATCTTCGCGCGCCCACACGGTTTTCACCGGCAGGCCCGCCGCTTTCGCCACTTGCACGGCTTCGGCGACGAAATCCGAAGTCGGATTGGCGCGGCGACCAAAACCACCGCCGAGGAATTCGGTGTGTATCTCGACCTGTTCGGGCTTGAGCCCGGTAATCTTGCTGGCGACCATTTGGTCCAGCGTCTGAAATTGCGTACCGGTCCAGATCTCGCATTTGCCGGCGCTGATTTTCACCGCGCAATTGAGCGGTTCCATCGGCGCATGGGCCAGATACGGCACGCTGTATTCGACCTCGATTTTCTTCGCGGCTTTGCCGAAATTGGCCTTGGCGTCCCCGGCCTGCGTGGCGGAAGTGCCCGGCGTCGCCGCCAGTTTGCGGAAACTCTCCAGCAGTTTTTCACTGCTCATGTCGGCCAGCGCCCCGAGATCCCAGTCAACCTTGAGCGCATCACGGCCCAGCTTCGCCGCCCAGAAATGCTCGGCCACCACCGCCACGCCGCTGGGCACCTGCAGCACCTTGTGCACGCCGGGAATCGCCAGCGCTGCGGCTCCTTCGAAGGATTTCACCGTGGCACCGAACACCGGCGCGCGGGCGACCATCGCGGTCTTCAGGCCTTCGAACTGCACGTCCATGCCGAACTTGGCGCGGCCGGTGATTTTCTCCGGGGTGTCGAGGCGCTTGGTCGGTTTGCCGATGACTTTCCAGTCCTTGGCTTCCTTGAAAGTGATGGTTTTCGGATCCGGCACCGGCAGTTGCCCGGCGGCATCGGCCAGTTCGCCGTAGGTCGCGCGTTGGTCCCCGGCGATCACCACGCCGGACTCCGTGCGAATCGTCGATGGCGCGACGTCGAAGCGTTTCGCTGCGGCTTCCACCAGCATCTGCCGCGCCGTCGCCCCGGCCAGTCGGTAGCGGTCGAATTCCATCCAGGTCGACGTCGAGCCGCCGGTGATCTGCATGCCGCCAAACGCCGGCAAGCCGTAATCGGCCGCCGAGGCTGGCGAGTGTTGCACGCTGATTTTCGACCAGTCGGCGTCCAGTTCTTCGGCGATCAGCATGGTCAGGCCGGTCCAGATGCCCTGGCCCATTTCCGAATGGCCGAGCAGCACGGTGACGCTGTTGTCCGCCGCGATGCGCAGGAACGCGTTGGGCGCGAAGGTCTTGTTCTGATTTTCTGCCGCCCGGGCAAAGCGATTGGCCCCGGGCACCACGAACGCCACCATCAAGCCGCCGCCCAGCACGGCGCTGCCCTTGAGAAACCCGCGACGCGATACGGGACTGTTCATCGTTCCTCTCCCAGAGAATGACTCAGCCGATTTCGGCGGCGCGTTTGACCGCGGCGCGTATGCGCGGATAGGTGCCGCAGCGGCAGATATTGCCGGAGAGCGCCTGATCGATATCGCTGTCGGTGGGCTTGGGAATTTTCGCCAGCAACGCGGCGGCAGACATGATCTGCCCGGACTGACAGTAACCGCACTGCACCACGTCCAGCTCGGCCCAGGCCTGCTGCACCGGGTGGGAGCCATCGGTGGAAAGGCCCTCGATGGTGAGGATTTTCTGCCCGTGGGCGACGGCAGTGGCCGGAGTGATACAGGAACGTAATGGCGCGCCGTCGACGTGCACGGTGCAGGCACCGCACTGGGCCATGCCGCAACCGAACTTGGTCCCGGTCAGGTGCGCGACATCGCGCAGAACCCAGAGCAGCGGCATGTCGGCGGGGACATCGAGCTCCTGATCCTTGCCATTGATATTCAGGGTCAGCATCGGATGGTTTCCTCAGACTCACGTGTTGCGAAGGGGCGTCGCTGTGGTCGGAAAAACCTACGGAAGCCCGCGCTTATCCCTTTCAGCAAAGCCTAATTTGCGCTTGAAGCCAGACGTTGTGACCAGCGGTCATGCAGACCCCGGCATTGCTCCTACAGTTGATAACGGCTCGCACTGAGTCGTCGTACCTCTGCGCAAACGGTCCGCGTACATCGCGGTTGTCCATCACAGGTCAGGAGTAACGAATATGGGCTTTGTCACCACTCGAGACGGCGTCGATATCTTCTACAAGGACTGGGGCCCGCGCGACGCGCCGGTGATCCACTTCCACCACGGCTGGCCGCTCAGTTCCGACGACTGGGATGCGCAGATGCTGTTCTTTCTCGCGCAGGGCTTTCGGGTGATTGCCCATGATCGACGTGGACACGGGCGCTCCAGCCAGGTCTGGGATGGCCACGACATGGATCACTACGCCGACGATGTGCTGGCCGTGGTCAATCATCTGGGTACGAGCAACGTGGTGCACGTCGGCCATTCCACCGGCGGCGGCGAAGTGATCCATTACATCGCCCGGCATGGTCAGGACAAGGTCAGCAAAGCGGTGTTGATCAGCGCCGTGCCACCGCTGATGGTGCAGACCGAAAGCAACCCGGGCGGTTTGCCGAAATCGGTGTTCGATGGCTTTCAGGCGCAATTGGCGGCGAATCGCGCGCAGTTTTATCGCGATGTGCCGAGCGGACCTTTCTACGGCTACAACCGCCCGGGCGCCGAGCCGGCTGAAGGAATCATCGCCAACTGGTGGCGCCAGGGCATGATCGGCGGCGCCAAGGCGCACTACGACGGCATCGTCGCGTTCTCGCAGACCGACTTCACCGAGGACCTGAAAAAAGTCACCGTGCCGGTGCTGGTCATGCACGGCGAGGATGACCAGATCGTGCCCTACGCCAACTCCGCACCGTTATCGGCGAAACTGCTGCCCAACGGCACACTGAAGTCGTATCCCGGCTTCCCGCATGGCATGCCGACGACGCAGGCTGAAACCATCAATGCGGATTTGTTGGCGTTTATTCGCGAGTAACAGAACTGAGGGTGTACCCATAGCAGCGGATACCACAAAAGAAATTGTGGGAGCGAGCCTGCTCGCGAAAGCGTTCGTTCAGCCACTTGCATGTTGACTGACCCAACGCCTTCGCGAGCAGGCTCGCTCCCACAGAAATCGCAAGCGTGCTGAAGGCTGAATCAATCCCCTACCCCTCTGCCCGCCCTTTGCCTTCACGATCACCACGGTAATGCCTGGCCAGCGGAAAATCCGGCAGCCACGATTCACGCCGCACAATCCAGCTCTCATAGGTCGGCTTCAACTGATCCGGCGCATCCAGCGCGCCGAGGTTCACCTCGACCTCATCACCACTGCGATTGAACACCGACGAACCACAGCGCGGGCAAAAGTGCCGCCCTTGATACTCATGGGTTTCACCGCTGATGGTCACCGCGTCCTCAGGAAAAATCGCCGAGGCATGAAACAGCGCACCGTGGATCTTGCGACAGTCCAGGCAATGGCACAATCCAACCCGGTAAGGCTCGCCAGAGGCTTGAAAACGCACATCGCCGCACAGGCATCCGCCGGTAAATGCAGTCATGGTTCAGCTCCATCGCGCTCGTAGTGTCACGCCCCCAGAGCCTATAACAGTCGGTGCTGCAATGCAGGCGATGTTTCAGATGAAAAAGCTTGATGTGGCGACACTGCAACGGGCATTCGCCGGCCAGAGCTAATACACTCAGACGCTGACCTGCCGGGACGATCACGATGAAACACCCCAGAGCGAAAAACCCCGAGAAAGCCCCGCGCTTCTGGCGCGACGACGCCCTGCCCTTCATCGAAGCGCGGGCCATCGCGGATGGGCGTGAAGTCTGTTATGCGCGGCATTCCCATGCGCATTTTTCCATCGGCGCGATCACCGCCGGGCGCAGTACCTATGTGCATGAGCAGGCGCAATTTGAGGTGGCGGCTGGCACCGTGGTGCTGATGAATCCCGGCGATGTGCATGCCTGCAATCCGATCGATGATCAGCCTTGGTCGTATGTGATGTTGTATGTCGAAACGCCGTGGCTGACGGATTTGCAGCATCAATTGGGGTTTGCCGGGGAGCTGGAATTTCGCCGATTTTCCGACACGCATCTGACTGATGCCGAGCTGTTTGGCAAATTGATGGGGTTGTATGAGGTTCTGCTCGACGACCAGGTGGAGGCGCTGGCGAAACACAGCGCAGCGGTTGAGTTTTTCAGTGATTTGCAGGTCCGCCTGAATCCAGCGGACGAGCCCGTTGCCGAGCCGAATTTCAAGCTGGAGCGCGCCGCTGATTTCATCCGTGGACATTGCACCGAAGTGCTGAGCCTCGAGGCAATTTGCGCGGCGGCGCAACTATCGCCGTCATACCTGATTCGTGCGTTCAAACAGCGCTACGGGATGACGCCGCATGCCTTCCTGGTCAACCAGCGCATCCAGTTCGCCCGCGAGCGCTTGCGCAGCGGCCAGTTGATTGCCGATGTCGCGCTCCAGGCCGGGTTTGCCGATCAGGCGCATTTTCAGCGAGCGTTCAAACAACATCTGGCGGCGACGCCGGGGCAGTATCGCGGCTGACTTTTATCTCCCGTACATGCAAACCCCTGTAGGAGCTGACGAGTGCAACGAGGCTGCGATCTTTTGACTTTGCTTTTTACGATCAAAAGATCGCAGCCTCGTTGCACTCGTCAGCTCCTACAGCAAATCAGGTGATCAGCAGATAACCCGCACTCACCGCCAGCAACAACGCCATCAACCGATTGAACCAGCGCATCACCGCCGCATTGCTCAGATACCCGCGCAAGAACGTCCCGGCATACGCCCAGCAGCCCACCGACAGATAGCAGATCACCAGATACACCGCCGCAAACTGCCAGACCAGCCGCGCCTCGCCGTCGGCGACAAACGCGCCCATGCCGGCCACGCACGCGAGCCAGGCCTTGGGGTTGAGCCATTGCATCACCGCGCCATAGAGCATCGACGGCGCGCGGCCGGACTCGCTGGCGTGCAACTGGCCGTCATCGCTGGCCAGTTTCCAGGCCATGAACAACAGAAACGCCACCCCGGCCCATTGCACCACGCGGGTCATGAATGGCCACAGTTGCAACACCTCATGCAGGCCCAGGCCCATCAGCACCAGCAACAGCACAAACCCCAGCGTCGCCCCGGCCACATGCCGCTGGCTGGCACGGAAACCGTATTGCGCGCCTGAACTCAAGGCGACGATATTGACCGGCCCGGGGGTGATGGATGCGGCGAGGGCAAACGCCGCCATGGAAAGAATCAGACTCATTGCACACCTGTTTCAATCGAGGAACGAGGTGGCTACGGTAGCGGGCGGGGGATTTGCGGTATTGAAGAAAATGACCCTGAGGCTGCAAATCTGATCGTTCCCACGCTCTGCGTGGGAATGCAGCCCGGGACGCTCTGCGTCCCATTCAGAGCGTGGGAACGATCGAAACCTACAAGGGGCAATCAGGCCAGGCGCGGCACGGTGAAGCGGAATTCGCTGCCCTGCCCCGGCTCGCTCTCGGCGACGATCTGGCCGCCATGGGCTTCGACGATGCCTTGAGTGATGTACAAACCCAGGCCAGTGCCGGTCGGGTTGCCTTCCTTTATCGTCCAGTAGCGATCAAACACATGCGGCAAGTGCTCCTTGGGAATGCCTTCGCCACTGTCACGCACGATAAACACGATCTCGTCGCCCACCGATTTGGCGTGCACGCCCACGGTGCCCATGCGCGGGGTGAATTTGATGGCGTTGCCCACCAGGTTCGACAACACCTGAAACAGCCGCTCAGGGTCGGCGTGGATGCGCAGGTCAGGATCGGCCTGGAAGGAAATGCTGATGTCCTTGTCATGGGCCAGAGGCGACAGCAACGCTTGGGCCTCTTCAAAGATGTGCCCGACCTCCAGCGCCTGCGGGGTGATGGAGTAGCGCCCGGCGTCGATTTTCGAGGTATCGAGCAGGTCTTCCAGCAACGTGTTCATCCGCGCCGTGGCCTGCTGCATGGTGTCGATCGCCGTGGAAATGCGCCGTGAGGTGTGCGCGCCTTCCGAACTGAAGGTTTTTTGCATCATGCCGCAGAGCATGGAAATCACCGTCATCGGGTTGCGCAGGTCGTGCGAAACCACCGCTACCAGATCATCGCGCGCCTGCACAGCCGCCTGCTCGCGACGGACCTGACGGGCCAGATCGTTTTCCAGCGCCGAACGGCGCAGGTCATTGGCGGCGAACCGGTCACCGTGGCTCCACTTGGTGGAGATCCCGGCCATCTCGACCTTCCAGATCTCGAACGAGGTGCGCGGACGCAAGCGCATCCCGGCGTCGGAGTTTTCCAGATCCAGCGGCTTGCGCGGGTCGCCGCTCCAGTTGATGTTTTCCTTCACTTCCGGACGGAACCACAGCACGCCGTTGTCCACCGGTTTCGGCAGGCTCATGGCAAGCACACCACTGGCCACCGACTGATACTGCGCCGCCGGCGGGTAAACGCTGGACAGGTGATGGCTGGCGAACACCGGCTCGCCGCGCGCCTGCAACCACTTGTGCAGCGCGCGAATTTCTTCCGGTTCAGGGCAGTTGCCGTAACGGTGCAACTGCTTGTCTTCGATGATCGCAATGCCGCCGGCATTGACCAGCGCCATCAGCGTCGCTGGCTGCTGGGCGAGGCCGTCGAAAACATTTTGCGGCGAATCGACCATCGCCTGATTGAGCCGCGCCAGCGCTTCGACCTTCTCTTCGCGCTGGCGGGTCAACTCAAGGGTTTCCATGGCGCTGATCTGCAATGACAGAACCTGGCCGATGGTCTGGCAAGCCATGCGCAATTCATGCGGCACGTGCAGCGGCTGGCGGTTGCCGCAGCTGATCAGGCCCCAGAGCTTGTCGCCCTTGAGCAGGGAAATGCTCATCGACGACAGCACGCCCATGTTCTTCATGTACTGGCAGTGAATCGGCGAGACGCTGCGCAGCGTGGCGAAACTGAGGTCCAGCGGCGTCTGCGTGTCCGGGCGCAGCTTCGGCACCAGTGGCACCGGCTGATAATCGGCGTTGGGGATGATCCGCAGCCAATTGGTGCGATACAGCTCGCGCGCCTGCTCGGGAATGTCCGAAGCCGGGAAGAACAGGCCGTTGAACACTTCCATCGATGGATCGGACGCTTCGGCGATGACCTGACCGTGGCCCTCCTCCTCGAAGCGATAGATCAGCACCCGGTCGTAACCGGTCATCGCCTGGATTTCCTTGACGCTGATGTCGTACAGGGCCTGCAGCGTGGTCGCCGCTTGCAGGCGCTGGAGCATGCGGCCCAGGTGGGTATTGACCCCGGCGACGTTGCGCGGCTGGAAATTCTTCACGTGAATTTCCAGTTCGAGAATCAGCACGCCCTGATGGCGGTGCAGCAAACCTTCGAATTCAGTGCCGTTGAGCTCGAATCGCAGCGGCGCCGCCTCGGAGAACGTCGCCTGTTCCAAGGCTTGCAGCACTTGCGCGGTGTGTTCGGCGCCGATCAGGCTGTGCAGCGGCTGGCCGATCAAGGATTCGGGCGCGCGGGCCAGCAGGGTTTCGACGTTGGCGCTGACCTGGATGATCTGCAGCGCAGGCTCGGTCAGGGTCAGCAGCAGGCCATGGGGCTGGATCGCGCCGGGAAAGCGGATCGGCTCGTCGGCACAGTTGGCCAGCAGTTCTTCAAAGGCTTGTGGGTCTTGCGGGTTCATGCCAGTACCTCCTGGCGCTCGAGCCACTGCTCGAAACAGCTGAATGTGGTTTGTGCTGCGCTGACCACGGCCGCGCGTTCGCTGGCCGCCATGGGCCGGTTGCTCAGGTATTCGATGAACTCGCGCCAGCGCCGCCCGGTGGCCGCGCCGTAGACATCGAGGAAGGCAGCGCCATTGTCGGCGTCCAGATTCAGCCGCGCGGCGATCTCCCGACGCAGGATCTGCCCGCCGAGAGTCGCGCCTTCGAGCACGTACAAAACGCCGAGACTGGCGGCGCTGGAATCAATGACTGGCAGATCTTCACACAGCGGCAAATCATCAGCGGTTGCCCCCAGTGCGCGCAGGTCGGCGCGCAGGGTGTCAGCCTTCAGACGAGGCAGCAGATTGAAATCGTCCGGGACCGCGCCACTGGCGAGCAACGCCTGTTCGAGCGGCTGATAGAACCCGTAATAGGCCTGCATCAAGCGCTCGAAAGCGGGGGTATCGAGGGTGTCGGAGAAAAAAGGAAGGCGTTTTTCCAGTGCGATGTGCAGTTCGGCTGTGCCGGCCCGCAGATCTTGCAGCACCGGTGGCACATAAACCTCACGGGCCTTTGCTTGCATGTAGATCGCTCTTGGTGGGACCCGGCAGGGGCCATTCTGGGTGGGCTCGACGTGGGGGGAATTTATCACGCCACGCAGCTTTTTCTGCCTGCCGAAGCGTTTTTTCTGTCGAACTGCGACCCTATGACAGGTTCAGAGTGGCGCCGGATCAGAAAAGTTCGACCGACGCCATTATCCTGCCACCGCTGACCACCTCAATCAGCGCCGTCGTTCTGCACCGATGGATCGCCGTTGGCCGGTACGCTGCTGTCGACAACGGGTTTCGAAGGATTGTTTTTTTCGGCCCCGGGATAACCGGGCAGACCGCGGGTATCGCCCGGCGTCATGACATCCTCGTTATCACGACTAACGTCCCAGTCGGTGGTGGCGTTGGGGTCTTCATCGCGCCCGGCCGTGCCGATGGCGAAGCCGTCGTCGTTGGGATTGACGGTTTGGTTAAGCGCTTTGTCGTTGCTGGATGGGTTGCTCACGTCTGCCTCCAGAACACGTTGATCGGACTTGTTTGGCAACGCCTTGACCGCTCAAGTGCAATGGACAAGACCAACGGTGCATTCGCGGGGCACTGGTCGCCCGGCGTGAACCACCGCAACGGCGGACGGTTCTCAAGAGAAACACTTGCTCGAGCACTGTCATGAGCCACCCGCGATTCGGCATTGAGGAAGAGTACTTTCTCACTGACCTGCAGAGCCTGCGCATGATCGGCAGTCCGCCGCCACAGACCATCGAGGCTTGCCGGGCAGCGCTGGGTGTGTGGTTTGCCACAGAGATGTTCCAAGGCCAGATCGAAGTGGCTTCGCCGGTATTCAGCGATTTCGAACACGCCAGTGATTTTCTGCGTGGCAGCCGTCAGGCCTTGCGCACGGCCCTGGAGCCATTTGCTCTGGGCATGCTCAGCGCCGGCAGTCATCCGCTGGCCGACTGGCGCGAGCAGGTTCCGACCGACGAGGAACACTTCCGGTATCTGTTCGAGCGCTACGGCCATGTCGCCCGCCGCAGCGTGCTGTCGGGCCTGCATGTGCACGTCGAGGTGGCAGAGCCGCTGGATCGCATCGCCGTGATGAACGAAGTGCTGCCGTGGACGCCGCTGCTGTTGGCGCTGAGCTGTTCGTCGCCGATCTGGGATGGCGCCGCCAGCGGTTTCATGAGCTATCGGCAGACCGCGTGTGACGAGTGGCCACGCATGGGCATCCCGCCGCTGTTTGCCGATCAGCGCCATTACGACGAACACTTGGCGTTTCTCACGCGCATCGGCGCGATTAGCCAGCCTGGCGAGTGCTGGTGGGGCGTGCGTCCGGCCGCGCGTTTTCCGACCCTGGAACTGCGCATGACTGACGCTTGCCCTCGGGTCGACGATGCGCTGACCCTGGCGGCGTTTTTCCGCGTATTGGTGGCTCATGCCAGTGCGCAGCGGCGGCCCGGTTTGCTGTACGACCAGACCGAGCGTTCGATGCTGGAGGAAAATCGCTGGCGCGCCAAACATCAGGGGATTCATGCGCGCTTTCTGGTCGAAGGCATCGACGGCGACTGTTCGCTCGCGCAGTGGCTGGAGCTGGCCGAGCAGCGCTTTGCCGAGACGGCGCAGATACTGGGCGCGGCGCAGTTGTTTGAGCGTGCCCGGGCGATCATCGACAGCGGCACCAGCGCCGACCGGCAACTGGCGCTGTTCAATCAGGCTTCTGAACAAGCGCAAAACGGCCGCTCGGCCCTCGGGCAAGTGGCCGAGCAGCTGCTTCAGGAAACCGCTGGCTGATCGCTCTCGGACGGGCCTTTGAGTTCGACCTGATTGCCGTCCGGGTCAAAGCAATACAGCGACAAGCCGTAACCCTCGGCGCCAAAACGCCTGGCCGCTTGTTCAACGGTCAGCCCGAACGATTGCAGGTGAGCGATGAGCGCGGCTTCGTCGAACGGTTCGATGCGCAGGCAGAAGTGGTCGACATTGCGTCGCTGCGCCTGCGCCGCGCCACCGCCCTTGCGCCCGAGTTCGCCGTGCAAGTCGACCAGATCGATCATCGACGTGCCAGCGCGCAAATGCACCAGCCCCAGCGGCTGGTTGTGCCTGACCACTTCGGCGCCGAACACCCTGGCGTAGAAATCGATGCTGCGTTGCAGGTCGGCGACGCGCAGGACGATATGATCGATGCGCTGAATGGAAAATGGATGCATGGGCTGGCTTCCTCGAAAGCGGCGACCCGCTCATTGTGCTGCACAAGGGAAAAAATTCACTGTCGATTTTTCGGTGGAGCCATCGACAAAGCGGATTTACTCTCACGTCATGAACATACCAGCCGCTGTCCTGCCGCCCCACGCCGAAATGGTTCGCGCCATGCTCGAGCGCGACACTGCCTATGAAGGCGTGTTCTTCACCGCCGTGAAAACCACCGGGATCTTTTGCCGTCCCAGTTGCACAGCGCGCAAGCCGAAACCGGAAAACGTCGAATTCTTCGCCCACGCCGACGAGTGCCTGTGCGCCGGTTACCGCGCCTGCCTGCGCTGCAAACCGCTGGACGCAGCGGCCATCGCCCCGGACTGGGTGCAGCGCCTGCTCAATGCGGTGGACGCCGATCCCGAACGGCGCTGGAGCGATGCGCAGTTGCTCGCCGAAGGCATCGAACCGCTGAAATTGCGGCGCTGGTTCAAGCAGCACTTCGGCATGACTTTCCACGCCTGGCTGCGCACACGGCGCCTCGGCATGGCTCTGGGCGGAATCAGGCAAGGCACTTCGATCGATCACGCCGCGTTCGACTCCGGCTATGAATCGCTCAGTGGTTTTCGCGATGCGTTTCAGAAGTCCTTCCATATCACCCCGGGCCGCGCGGCCAATAGTGAACCGTTGCTGTTCACCCGCCTGACCACGCCGCTGGGGCCGATGATCGCCATGGCCGAGCGCCGTGGGCTGGTGTTGTTGGAATTTCTCGATCGCCCGGCGCTGACCCGTGAAGTTGAAGCGCTGCAAAACCGTTACGGCTACGCGATTGCACCGGGGCATAACGCCCACTTGCAGCAGATCGAGGTGCAACTGGCGGATTACTTTGCCGGCAAACTCACTCAGTTCAGCGTGCCGCTGCACCTGCCCGGCAGCGCTTTTGCCCGTGAGGTGTGGGCGGCGCTGCTGCAAATTCCCTATGGCCACACCAGCACGTACGGCGCCATCGCGGCAGGCCTGGGCAAACCCGGCGCCAGCCGTGCCGTTGGCCTGGCCAACGGGCACAATCGCCTGTCGATCGTGGTCCCGTGCCACCGAGTGATCGGCGCAGACGGCTCGCTGACCGGTTATGGTGGCGGACAACCGCGCAAGGCGTTTCTGCTCAGGCTGGAAAACGCTGCGCTGCAAATGACTCAACAATTGGCTTTTTGAGCCATGCAATCCAACACGCAAACAGGGATTTCGATGGGTATGTCCGAATCACCGCAACATGGCTGACATGTATGAGATGGCCAGCGCTTTTCTGGCCGCGATAGACACTGACTGGCAGCGCCATATCAGCGCCGTCGGCCCGTGCCTGCATCAGCCACATCCGGCGCGCGATCCCTATGAATCGCTGGTACGGGCGATTGCCTATCAGCAACTGCATGCCAAGGCCGGCGATGCGATCCTTGGGCGTTTAGTGGGGTTGTTTCCCGGTCAGGTGTTTCCACGCCCGGAGCAGATTCTCGCGACTGAGGTCGAGCAACTGCGCGCTTGCGGATTTTCAGCCAGCAAGATCGCGACGATTCAAGGGATTGCCCAGGCGACGCTGGACGGCGTGGTGCCCGATTACCCGACTGCACGGGCGATGGACGATGAAACCCTGATCGAACGCCTGACCAGCCTGCGCGGGGTCGGCCGCTGGACCGTGGAGATGCTGTTGATCTACAGCCTCGAACGCATGGATATCCTGCCGGCGGATGATTTTGGCGTGCGTGAGGGATATCGGCGCTTGAAGGGACTGGAGGTGCAGCCGACGCGCAAACAGATGATCGAGATTGGCCAGGCGTGGAAGCCTTATCGGACGGTCGCGGCCTGGTATCTGTGGCGCGTGGCCAAGGTTTAGACCGCGTTATCGTTCTTCGCGAGCAGTCTCGCTCCCACACTGAATCAGCGTTCGGCGCTCTGTTTCCGCGCTTCTGGAGTGAGGGGAAAATCGAACTGGCGCTGCAAATCTTCAGCCTTGAGAATCTCGAACAACGCCTGCGCCGCCGCCGACAGTTCATTGCCAGGCTCGGTCAACACGCCAATCGCCCGCTCCACAGAATCATTCAAGGTCAGGCAATGCGCACCGAGCTCGAGCATCTGTCCCGCGCACAATGCCGGCACCGCGCTGACCCCAAGCCCGCTGGCAACCATTCGCCCGACCGTCGCCAATTGATGACTCTCGAACTCCACCGGCAACTTCATTCCGCGCGCCTGCAAATGCTCTTCGAGCATGACCCGCACGGTCGATGGCCGCTGCAGGGTGATGAACGGTTCCTGCAGCAAAGTCTGCCAATCGATGTCGGCGCGACCGGCCAGCGCTGAATCGGCCGGCACCACGGCGACAAAACGATCGACATACAAAGGCGTGAATGTCATCGATGTGCTCTGCATCGGCGCGAACGCCACACCGAGTTCAACCTGACGATCGCGGACCATTTCCAGCACTTGCTCGTTGATCACGTCGTTGACCGTCACGTTGACGTTCGGATAACGCGCGCGGAAGCTCTTGAGAATCGGCGGCAGCAGATTGCCGGCAAATGACGGCATCGCCGCCAGCGTCACGCGTCCGCGTTGCAGGCTGAAACGCTGGCGCATCTCGTCTTCGGCGTTGTCCCAATCGGCGATCAAGCGGCGCGCCAGCGGCAGCAGGGACTCGCCTTCCGGGGTCAACGCCACGTTACGCGTGTTGCGGCTGAACAGGCGCCCGCCCAGGCCCTCTTCCAGCGCTTTGATGGTCAGGCTGAGCGCTGACTGCGACAGGTGCAGACGCTCGCAGGCCACGGCGAAGCTCAGGCTATGGGCCACGGCGAGAAAGGCACGGATCTGTTTGATGGTCATGTCGCTTTGCTCCAGTTGCAAGCTGCAAGCGTCAAGCTGCAAGCCGTGATGCGATGGCCCTGATCGTTCCCACGCTCCTGCGTGGGAATGCAGCCCGTGACGCTCCGCGTCACTGGACGCGGAGCGTCCCTGGAGGCATTCCCACGCGGAGCGTGGGAACGATCATCGCCGAACGCGTATTAGTGAGCTTTATCAATCAATCAACCGCAAAAATCAACTTAACAAATATATTCCGCAGAGAGACACTCCAGTCATTCGGCTAGCCAGCCGCCCGCAAATAATAAAAGAGGTGCCTATGGCAGGTTTCGACAAGCGTGTGTATTCCTACGAGGAAGCGATGGCCGGGCTGGAAGACGGCATGACCGTTATCGCCGGCGGTTTCGGCCTGTGTGGCATTCCGGAAAACCTGATCGCCGAGATCAAGCGCAAGGGCACCCGTGATCTCACTGTCGTTTCCAACAACTGCGGCGTTGATGGTTTCGGCCTTGGCGTGCTGCTCACCGACCGCCAGATCAGCAAAGTCATCGCTTCCTACGTCGGCGAGAACAAGTTGTTTGAAGAGCAACTGCTCAAGGGCGAGATCGAAGTCATCCTTACCCCGCAAGGCACCCTCGCCGAAAAAATGCGCGCGGGCGGCGCCGGCATTCCGGCGTTCTTCACCGCCACTGGCGTTGGCACCCCGGTTGCTGAAGGCAAGGAAGTGCGCGAATTCAAAGGTCGCAAGTACCTGATGGAAGAATCCATCACTGGCGACTTCGCCATCGTCAAAGGCTGGAAGGCCGACCATTTCGGTAACGTCGTTTACCGTCACACCGCGCAGAATTTCAACCCGCTGGCCGCGACCGCCGGCAAGATCACCGTGGTCGAAGTCGAAGAAATCGTCGAGCCCGGCGAACTCGACCCGACGCAGATCCACACCCCGGGCATCTACGTCGATCGGGTCATTTGCGGCACGTTCGAAAAACGCATCGAACAGCGCACCATCCGCAAATAATTCAGGCCTACGGAGAACAACAACATGGCACTTACCCGCGAACAAATGGCTCAGCGCGTCGCCCGCGAAATGCAGGACGGCTACTACGTCAACCTCGGCATCGGCATTCCGACCCTGGTTGCCAACTACATCCCCGAAGGCATGGAGGTCATGCTGCAGTCGGAAAACGGCCTGCTCGGCATGGGCCCGTTCCCGACCGAAGAAACCATCGATGCCGACATGATCAACGCCGGTAAACAAACGGTGACGGCACGGATCGGCGCGTCGATCTTCAATTCCGCCGAATCCTTCGCGATGATCCGTGGCGGCCACGTCGACCTGACCGTGCTTGGCGCCTTTGAAGTGGATGTTGAAGGCAACATCGCTTCGTGGATGATCCCCGGCAAACTGGTCAAGGGCATGGGCGGCGCGATGGATCTGGTGGCCGGCGCCGACAACATCATTGTCATCATGACCCACGCGTCCAAGGACGGTGAGTCCAAGCTGCTGGCCAAATGCAGCCTGCCGCTGACCGGTGCCGGCTGCATCAAGCGCGTGCTGACCGACCTCGCCTATCTGGAAATCGAAAATGGCGCTTTTGTCCTCAAGGAACGCGCACCTGGCGTCAGCGTCGAGGAAATCGTCGCCAAAACCGCTGGTAAACTGATCGTCCCGGATCACGTACCGGAAATGCAGTTCGCTGCCCAGTGAGGAATTCGCACATGCAAGACGTCGTCATTGTTGCCGCCACGCGTACCGCGATCGGCAGTTTTCAGGGCTCCCTGGCCAATGTATCCGCAGTAGACCTGGGCGCGGCGGTGATCCGCCAGTTGCTCGAGCAGACCGGCCTCGACGGTGCGCAGGTCGATGAAGTGATCATGGGCCAGGTGCTCACCGCTGGCGCCGGGCAGAACCCGGCACGTCAGGCCGCGATCAGGGCGGGGCTGCCCCATGCCGTACCGGCCATGACCCTGAACAAGGTTTGCGGTTCGGGCCTCAAGGCTCTGCACCTGGGCGCGCAAGCGATCCGTTGCGGCGACGCCGAGGTGATCATCGCCGGCGGTCAGGAAAACATGAGCCTGTCCAACTACATCATGCCGGGCGCGCGCACCGGTCTGCGCATGGGTCACGCGCAAATCGTCGACACCATGATCAGCGATGGCCTGTGGGATGCGTTCAACGATTACCACATGGGCATCACTGCCGAGAATCTGGTCGACAAATACCAGATCAGCCGCGAACAGCAGGACGCCTTTGCTGCCGCGTCCCAGCAGAAAGCCGCCGCTGCGATTGAGGCCGGGCGCTTCGTTGATGAAATCACGCCGATCCTGATCCCGCAGCGCAAAGGCGATCCTGTCGCGTTCAAGGTCGACGAGCAACCACGCGGCGATACCAGCGCAGAATCTCTGGCGAAACTGCGTCCGGCGTTCAAAAAGGACGGCAGCGTCACCGCTGGCAACGCCTCGTCGCTGAACGACGGTGCCGCCGCCGTGATTCTGATGAGTGCCGAGAAAGCCAAAGCGCTGGGCCTGCCGGTTCTGGCCAGGATTGCCGCCTACGCCAACGCTGGCGTCGACCCGGCGATCATGGGCATCGGCCCGGTATCGGCGACCCGCCGCTGCCTGGACAAGGCCGGCTGGAACATCGACCAGCTCGACCTGATCGAAGCCAACGAGGCGTTCGCTGCACAATCGCTGGCCGTGGCCAAAGATCTGCAATGGGATCTGGACAAGGTCAACGTCAACGGCGGCGCCATCGCCCTCGGCCACCCGATCGGCGCATCAGGCTGCCGGGTACTGGTGACATTGCTGCACGAAATGCTCAAGCGCGATGCCAAGAAAGGTCTCGCGACCTTGTGCATCGGCGGCGGTCAGGGCGTGGCTTTGGCGCTGGAACGCGCCTGATACGGAGTTCAAGGTTGACGGCGGATCCACGACATCCGCTGTTGGCTGGCAACAAAAAACCCGGTGCGATTTGCGTTGCACCGGGTTTCTTTTTGCCTGTCCCAAATCGGCGGTGAATGTTCTGGTCCCTTCGCGAGCAGGCTCGCTCCCACATTCTGCAACGCATTTCCCTGTGGGAGCGAGCCTTCTCGCGAAAGCGATTGTTCAGGCGCCAACCACTCAAGGCTTGCGTAACAGATAGGTATCCATAATCCAGCCATGCTCCGCTCGCGCCGCTTTGCGCACCCGTTCGATCTCATCGGCGACATCCGCCAGCCGACCGCTGAGCAGAATCTCATCCGGCGTGCCCAGGTAAGCGCCCCAGAAAATCTCGGTCTGCCGATCCGCCACCCGCTGGTACGAATCCTCGGCATCGAGCATCACCACCAGACTGTCCGCTTCACTCACCTGCCCCGCCGCCAATCGCCGGCCTGTGGTGATTTCTACCGAGCGACCAATCGAGTTCAAGGGTATTTTGTGCTGCGCAGCCAGGGCCTGAACGCTGGTGATCCCCGGTATCACTTCGTATTCAAACTGACAGCGGCCTGTTGCCTGAATCGCCTGAAGAATCCGCAATGTGCTGTCGTATAACGCCGGATCGCCCCAGATCAGAAATCCGCCGCACTGGCCGTCGGACAATTCATCATTGATCAGCCGCTCGAAGGTTTGCTGCTTGGCGCGATTGAGTGCATCGACGCTCGCCGTGTAGTCGACATCGCCGCGCTCGCGCTCCGGACTGCTGGCTTCGACAAAGCGATGAGCGTGGTCGGTGATGTAGCGCCCGCAGATCTCCCGGCGCAGATCGATCAGCGTCTGCTTGCTCTGGCCTTTATCCAGCAGAAAGAACACATCGACCCGATTCAGCGCTTTCACTGCCTGCATCGTGATGTAGTCCGGATTGCCGGCGCCAATGCCGATGACCAGCAGCTGTTTCATCAGAATTCCTCGTCAAGGGCCATGCCCGGCAAGCGTAGTCGCCAGATGCCATTGAAGCGCAAGTCGATCATCGCCAGCGGTTCGATGTCGATTGCGTGGAACGCCGCGCCTTGCAGCACCTGCATCAGCGCCGCGCGCATGACGAACGGATGGGTGACTGCCACTACATGTCCTGGGGTTTCGGCGATGGAGTCGAGCCACATTGAGACCCGCTGCGTCAGTTGCCTGACTGATTCGCCGCCATGGGGTGCCGCTTCAGGATCGGCCAGCCAGGCTTGCAAAGCCTGGTTTTCGTTGGCTTGCAGATCCTTGATCGATTGGCCGTGCCAGCGTCCCCAATCGCAATCGCGCAGGGTTTGATCAATCTGCGCATCGACGCCAAACCATGCCGCCGTTTGCTGAGTTCTCAACTCCGGGGCACACACCAGCTGCCGCGTTACCGCCAATCGCGCCCTGAACGCGTCGGACGGAACGGCCAGATTTTCAACAGGCTCGTCCGTAGGAAAACGCGCCAGTTTCTGTGCGACGGTTCGCGCATGGCAAATCAGTGTCAAACGGCTACTTGGCACAAGCAGGTTCTCGGTCGAAAGATAAACAAACAATGGCACATAGCTGATACGCGTCGCATTGTGCCGTAAAACCTCGGCGTTCAGGGTTGTCACCGGCCAGTCGCTGAGCTTGGGATAGGCAATGTCTGACACAGCAATCGGCAAAGGACTACAACAGTGCGCTACTTCGACGTAGCCCTTATTACACGGGCACCTTGCACACTTTTGGTGCTCGAAAAACCTGTACAAAAATTAGCTAGACATGTAACACCCATTACATAAATACTCGTTTAACGGATTGTGAAACGAATTCGACACCCCATCCAGCAGGAGCCCGGATGCCCCCTCTCAGAGACCTGATCACCGATCCCGGCCTGGACCTGACGCCATCGGAGCGCAAAGTCGTTCGCGCCCTGCTCGATCAGTATCCACGCAACGGTCTCGGGCCTATGGCGCGACTGGCCGAACATGCCGGTGTCAGCGATCCGACCATCGTGCGTCTGGTGAAAAAGCTCGGTTTCGGCGGTTATGCCGAATTCCAGGAAGCCCTGCTCAGCGACATGGACCATCGCCTGCGCTCACCGCGCACGCTGTTGCAGCCGCGCTCGCAGCAGAACAAGGACGATGCCTGGGCGCATTACCTGGCGGACAGCCAGCGCTTGCTGGTCGACACCCAAGCCCTGACCCAGCCTGAAGATGTGCGCATCCTCGTGGAATGGCTGCTCGACAGCCGCCATCAGGTCCACTGTTTCGGTGGCCGCTTCAGCATTCTGCTGGCCAATTACCTGCTCAACCACCTGCGTCTGCTGCGCCCCGGCTGCTTCGCCCTGGAAGACAACGCCCTGCTGCCCGACCGTTTGTACGATCTGCAACGTCAGGACGTGGTGCTGGTGTTCGACTACCGGCGCTACCAGACCCAAGCCCTGCGCGTTGCGCAGGCGGCGAAAAACAACAACGCGCGAGTGGTGTTGTTCACCGATGTCTACGCCTCGCCGCTGCGCGAATTGGCCGACCTGATCATCAGCGCGCCGGTGGAATCGGCGTCGCCGTTCGACACCATGGTGCCGGCGCTGGCGCAGGTCGAGGCGTTGATCGCCTGCCTGACCTTGCGCGTGCCGGACCCGGCCGATCGCCTGGAAGGCATCGATGCCCTGCGCAACGACTTTGCGACTCACCTGCTGGAGGACAAATAAGGATGTTCAGCCTTCCCCACCGCTCGCCTCGGGACCTGCCGTTTGCGACCGACCACACCGCTTTGCTGCTGGTGGACATGCAGCGCGCCTGGCTCGAACCGCAATTCGACCCACACCTGAGCGAGCCGGATGCCGAGTATTTTCTCCAGCGCACGCGCAAACAAGTGGTGCCCAATCAACAACGTCTGCTTGGCGCCTTTCGCCGGGTGCAGCAGAACGTGCTGCACACGATTATCGAAAGCCTGACCGCCGACGGTCGCGACCGCTCGCTCGATCACAAACTGTCGGACATGCACCTGCCCAAGGGCAGCGTGCAAGCGCAGGTCATCGCTGAACTGACCCCGACCGAAAACGAAATCGTGCTGCCGAAGACCTCCTCCGGGGTGTTCAACTCGACCAACATCGATTACGTGCTGCGCAATCTGCAAACCCGGCATCTGATCATCGCCGGCATCGTCACCGACCAATGCGTCGACATGGCCGTGCGCGACGCCGCCGACCGCGGCTATCTGGTCACGCTGGTGGAGGACGCCTGCGCCACTTACACAGCTGAACGCCATCACGCCTGCCTCAACGCGATCAAGGGTTACTGCTGGATCACCGACACCGACACCGTGCTCGGCCGTTTGCAGGAGATGCAGCCATGAGCCCGCGCCTGACGCCTTTACCGATGACCACGCTGGTGACAACCGATCTGATCGGCATCACCCGGGGCCGCTCGTTTCCCAGCGATGAGCTGGAGCACTACCAGGCAGTGGGTTGCGGTTGGGTACCGGCCAACAGCGCGTTGACGCCGCAAGACATCATCGCTTCGAGCAATCCCTGGGGCGCGTATGGCGACCTGCGGCTGATTCCCGATCTGAGCAGCCGCGTCACTGTCGGCAGCGGTCCGGATGCCAATGCGCCGGTGCTGGATTTCATCCACGCCGATATTCGCGAGACCGACGGCCAGGCATGGGGCGCCTGCCCGCGCACATTGCTGCGCGATGAAATCGAGCGCTATCACGATGAGCTGGGGTTGCAGGTCAACGCCGCCTTCGAACATGAGTTCAACCTGCACGCTGGCGTGGCCGAACACGCGGCGTTCTCTCTCGAAGCGCAGCGCCAGGGCGCCGAATTCGGCGGCTGGCTGCTCAGTGCGCTGCGCGCGGGCGGGGTCGAGCCGGAAATGTTCCTGCCGGAATACGGCAAGCACCAATACGAAATCACCTGTCGACCGACTCTTGGCGTAGCCGCAGCGGATCGCGCAATCAACGTGCGCGAAATCACCCGGGAAATCGCCCGACAAATGGGCCTGGATCTGAGTTTTGCGCCGAAGACCGCCGCCGAGGCGGTGTGCAACGGTGTCCACCTGCACGTCAGCCTGCTCGATCTGGCCGGCCAGCCGATGCTCTACGACGCTGGCACCAGCAACGGCCTGTCGAGCATCGGTCAGCACTGGGCTGCCGGAGTACTGCATTTTCTACCGGCGCTGTGCGCGTTCACCGCGCCGACGCCGCTCTCCTACCAGCGTTTGCAGCCGCACCACTGGAGCGCTTCGTATGCGTGTCTGGGGCAGCAGAACCGTGAAGCGGCGCTGCGCATCTGCCCGACTGTGACCTTGGGCGGCAAGTCTGCCGCGCAGCAGTTCAACCTGGAATTCCGCGCCATGGACGCTACCGCCTCGCCGCATCTGGCCATGGCTGCGCTGCTGATTGCCGGGCGGCTGGGCATCGAACAGCGTCTGGCGCTGAACGCGGTTACCGATGAAATTCCCGATTCACTCAACGACGAGCAACGCAAGGCCCGGGGCATCGTCGCCCTGCCCGCCTCGCTGGCCCAGGCGCTGGATTGCCTGCGTGACAGTGCAGCCTTCAACGAATGGCTGCCCAAGCCGTTGCTCGACACTTATTACGCCCTGAAAACCGAGGAACTGGCGCTGACGGAACAGCTCTCGCCCGCTGACCTGTGTGAGCACTATGCACGCCTGTACTGAATCCGCCGAGCTTGGGTTGTACACCCGCCCGGTCTACAACCTGAGCCGCGAGGACTCGACGAACCCGTTGATCCTCGTGTGCGAACACGCCAGTCGCTACATTCCCGAAGCCCTGAACAATCTGGGCCTGGACGAGGCGGCCGCGCGCGAACATATCGCTTGGGACATCGGCGCGCTGCAACTGGCTGAACAGTTGTCGGAACAACTCGGCGCCACGTTGCTCAGCGCCAATTACTCACGGCTGCTGATCGACCTCAACCGCCCGCGCCATGCGCCGGACAGCATCCCGCTGCAGAGCGAGATCTACCCGATACCTGGCAATCGCGAGCTGGATGAGGCGACCCGCGAGTACCGGCGCCAGACGTTGTTCAAACCTTTTCATGCGCGCTTGCAGATGTTGATCGACGAGCGCATTGCCAAAGGTCTGCCGGTGCGGGTGGTCGGCATTCACAGTTTTACCCCGGTGTATTACGGCCAGCCGCGACCACTGGAAGTCGGCGTGTTGTTCGGCCAGGCCCAGGACTATGCTCAGCGCCTGCTCGACGGACTGCAAGCGCAGCCGCTGAAAGTCGCGGGCAACCAGCCGTACAAAATTGACCCGCTGGGCGACATGACCGTGCCCGTGCACGGTGATGCCAGGGGCCTTGAGGCGGTGCTGATCGAGGTGCGCAATGATCTGCTGCGCAGTCCCGAAGCGGTTTCGCGCTGGGCAGGTTACCTCGCACCTTTGCTGTAAACGATGGACCGATAAAACATAAACCGACCGATGGCTGACAAGGAGTTGCGCTTCATGGAAATTGAAGAATTCGGCTACAAGCAAGAGTTGAAACGTAGCCTGACGCTGACCGATCTGGTGGTGTACGGGATGATCTTCATGATCCCCATCGCCCCGTTCGGTGTGTATGGCTACGTCAACGCCGAAGCACCGGGGATGGTGCCGCTGGCGTACATCATCGGCATGGTGGCAATGCTGTTCACCGCGCTGAGTTACGGCAGCATGGCCAAGGCCTTTCCGGTTGCCGGCTCCGTATATTCCTACGCGCAACGCGGGCTTAATCAACACGTCGGCTTCATCGCTGGCTGGCTGATGCTGCTCGATTACCTGCTGATTCCGCCGCTGCTGTACCTGTATTCGGCGATGGCGCTCAACCATTTGTACCCGGACATTCCCAAGGTCGGCTTCATCCTGGCGTTTCTGGTCAGCGCGACGTTCGTCAACCTGCGCGGCATCACCTTCACCGCGCGGATGAACATGCTGTTCCTGCTGGCACAACTGATCGTGCTGGGCATCTTCCTGTTCTACGCCTGGAACGCCCTGCACAACGGTGGCGGTAACGGTGAGCTGACGCTGGCGCCGCTGTATCACCCGGAAACCTTCAACTTCGCCCTGCTGATGCAAGCCGTGTCGATCGCCGTGCTGTCGTTCCTCGGCTTCGACGCGATCTCCACCCTCGCCGAGGAAATCAAGGAAGATCCGGGCCGCAGTGTCGGCAAGGCAGCGCTGATCACTCTGGCAGTGATGGGCACGATTTTCGTCGTACAAACGTGGATCGCCACCGATCTGGCAGCGGGCATGGGCTTCAAATCCGCCGACACCGCGTTCTATGAAATCGCTGAAATCGCCGCCGGCAGCTGGCTGGCGACCCTGACCGCCGTCGCCACGGCGCTGGCCTGGGGCGTCGCGGTGGCGATCACCTCGCAGGCCGCCGTCTCGCGTCTGCTGTTCGGCATGGCCCGCGACGGCAAGCTGCCGAAGGTGCTGGCCAAGGTCCACCCGAAACACAACACGCCGTACCTGAGCATTTATCTGGTGGCGGTGTTGTCGCTGCTGATCTGCTACCTGTTCATCGACGCGGTCGACATTCTCACCTCGCTGATCAACTTCGGCGCCCTCAGCGGTTTCATGCTGCTGCACCTGACGGTGATCAACCACTACTGGCGTCGGCAGAAGTCGGGTCAGTTTGTGCGCCATCTGCTCTGCCCGGTGATCGGCTTCATCATCGTCGCCGCCATCATGTACAACATGGGCGTCGATGCGCAGAAACTCGGCCTGATCTGGATTGCCCTGGGCCTGGTGTACCTGTTCTTCCTCAACAAGCTCGGCGCCAGCACAGCGCTGCCCGATCCGAGCAAAGGCTGACAAGAAAAAGAGCGGCGTCTGACAACAAATCAGGCGACCGCCGATTCAACGCGTGGAAACCGACAGTGATAGTCAGGTTCGGCGAATGGGCCGAACCTTTTGATACAGGAGTACATCCATGCTGGTCTTACGCCCAGTCGAGCAGAATGATCTGCCCCAGCTACAACGCCTGGCCCGCGAGAGCCTGATCGGCGTGACCTCGCTGCCGGATGACAGCGAACACCTGCGCGAGAAAATCGCCGCGTCGTGCGCGTCCTTCGATAGCGCCGCCCAGGCGCAGGGGCCGGAGAACTACTTCTTCGTGCTGGAAGATCTCGAACGCCGGCAATTGGTCGGCTGCTCGGAAATCCTTGCCACCGCCGGCTTCAAGGAGCCGTTCTACAGCCTGCGCAACCGCCATTTCACCAGTGCTTCGCGGGAATTGAACATCGAGCACGGCGTACCGGCGTTGTCGCTGTGCCATGACCTCAGCGGGCATACCTTGCTGCGCGGATTCCACATTGACGCCGCGTTGGTGCGCACGCCGTTTTCTGAACTGCTGTCGCGGGCGCGCCTGCTGTTCATTGCTGCGCATGCACAACGCTTCTCCGAGGCGGTGATCACCGAAATCGTCGGCTATAGCGACGAGCAGGGTCATTCGCCATTCTGGGATGCACTGGGCAAGCATTTCTTCGACCTGCCCTACGCCGAAGCCGAGCGGCTCTGCGGTTTGCAGAGCCGCACGTTCCTCGCCGAACTGATGCCGCAATACCCGATCTACGTACCGATGCTGCCGCCAGCGGCGCAGGACTGCATCGGCCGCGTGCACCCGGACGGCCAGGAAGCGTTCGACATCCTCGCGCGGGAAGGCTTCGAAACCAACAGCTACATCGACCTGTTCGACGCCGGCCCGACCCTGTATGCGCGCACCGCGAACATTCGCTCGATCGCCGACAGCCAGACCGCCATCGTCCGCCAACAAGCATCGACCGACGCCCGTGGCCGTTACCTGCTGAGCAACGACGCCCTGCATGACTACCGCGCGATGGTCACCGAACTCGACTATCACCCCGGTCAGCCGCTGCCCCTGACACCCGCCATCTGCGCGGCGCTGAAGGTCAGCGATGGCAGCTCGATACGGCTGGTCGCTCTGTGAGCCGCGTTAGCCATCCGCGCCTGAATCGGTCCGCCAAAGGAGTTGGAGCATGATTGTCCGTCCGGTAAAAGTCAGCGACCTGCCTGCCTTGATGACCCTCGTCGAACAGGCAGGGCCGGGCTTCACCACCCTTCCGGCGAACGAAGACCGCCTCGCGCATCGAGTGCGTTGGGCGCAGCGTGCATTCGCCGAACAGGTGGAGCGCGCCGATGCCGATTATCTGTTTGTCCTCGAGGATGATGAGCAGCGCGTGGTCGGTGTCAGCGCGATGGCCGGCGCCGTTGGCTTGCGCGAGCCCTGGTATAACTACCGGCTCGGGGTGACCGTCAGTTCGGCACCGGACCTGGGCATTCAGCGGCAGATCCCGACGTTGTTCCTGAATAACGAGCTGACCGGCCAATCAGAGCTGTGCTCGCTGTTTCTGCGCCATGACCAGCGCAACGGCAGCAATGGCCGCCTGTTGTCGCTGGGTCGCCTGTTGTTCGTCGCCGAATTTCCGCACCTGTTTGGCGAGAAGATGATCGCCGAACTGCGCGGCAGTGCCGATGAAAACGGTTGCTCGCCGTTCTGGGACAGCCTGGGCCGACACTTTTTCCAGATGGATTTCACCCACGCCGATCACTTGTCCGGCCTGGGCAACAAAGCCTTTATCGCCGAACTGATGCCGCGCCAGCCGCTGTACACTTGCCTGCTCACCGAACAGGCGCAGGCGGCGATCGGCCAGACGCATCCGAACACTCAACCAGCGTTGAAAATTCTTCAAGCTGAAGGCTTTGCGCACAAAGGCTATATCGACATTTTCGACGGTGGCCCGGTCATCGAGGCGCCGATCCGCAGCATCCGCACGGTGCGCGACAGCCTCGAACTGACCCTGAGCCTCGGCACCCCCGACGAGCAGGCGCCGCTGTGGCTGATTCACAACCGCCGGCTGGAAAACTGCCGCATCACCGCGGCCCACGGTCGACTTGTCGGCAACAGCCTGGTGGTCGACCGACTCACCGCCAAGCGCCTGCAACTTCAGCCGGGAAATTCGGTGCGCGCGGTGCTCCTGCCCCATCAACAGCAACATGCCGTGGCGGCCTGATATTTCCGGCACGGGAGATTAAACCTTTCAGCCGCCAGTCCTGCCGCGCAAATTCGTCATGATTCTTGACCCATTCGCGTGATAGCCTTTTCATTCTTCGGCGTTGACACCTTTGCTCAAGCCTTTCCATTCCTTATGTATTGGTGGAACTCGTATGACCAGGCTTTCCCATCAAGATTTGCGCCGCAATTTCCGTCAGCTGCTGGCCTCCGACACCTGCTACCACACGGCTTCGGTGTTCGACCCGATGTCGGCCCGCATCGCCGCTGACCTGGGTTTTGAAGTAGGTATCCTCGGCGGTTCCGTGGCCTCGCTGCAGGTGCTCGGCGCACCGGACTTCGCCCTGATCACCCTCAGCGAATTCGCCGAACAGGCCACGCGCATCGGTCGCGTCGCCCAATTGCCAGTGATCGCCGACGCCGATCACGGCTACGGTAACGCTCTTAACGTGATGCGCACCATCGTCGAACTGGAACGCGCCGGCGTCGCTGCACTGACCATCGAAGACACCCTGCTGCCCGCGCAATTCGGGCGCAAATCCACCGACCTGATCACCGTGGCCGAAGGCGTCGGCAAGATCCGCGCGGCGCTGGAAGCCCGGGTCGACACGGAAATGGCCATCATCGCCCGCACCAATGCCGGCATTCTGCCGAACCAGGAAATCATCAGCCGCACCCGCCAATATCAGGCGGCGGGCGCTGACGGTATCTGCATGGTCGGCGTGCAAGACTTCGATCAACTGGAACAAATCGCCGAGCACCTCACAGTGCCGCTAATGCTGGTCACCTACGGCAACCCGGCCCTGCGCGACGACAAACGCCTGGCCGAACTGGGCGTGCGCGTGACCATCGACGGCCACGGCGCCTACTTCGCCGCGATCAAGGCCACCTACGACAGCCTGCGCGAACAGCGACAGATCTTCACCCAGGCCGCCGATTTGAGCGCGACCGAGTTGACCCACACCTATACCCAGCCGGAGGAATACATTCTCTGGGCCAAGGAATACATGAGCGTCAAGGAATGACGGTGTGCCCGGGCTGACGCCATCGCTGGCAAGCCAGCTCCCACAGGGTTTTGTGTTGCACAAATAATCCATGTTTGGTCGCATAACCTGTGGGAGCCTGGCTTGCCAGCGATGAGGCCAGCCGCGACACCGCTAAACCGGCGTCTTGTAAGCCTCTTCCCGCTGCGCCGCCCGCGCCTGAATCACATTCAAAATCGCGCAGCCCTCGCGCATCAGCAGATGAACCGCGCTGGTCACCCGCGTCAGATCACAATCGGAGATGCCCTTGAGGTTGAGGCTGGCGAAAGTGTCAGCCAGATCACGCACGACCACAAACCGGTACATCGCACAGGCGGCCATGTCGCTGAGTTCAGTGTGGGTATTGATGAAGAGCACCGGGGATTCGGCGTCGTAGGTGTCGATGGGGAGATAGCGCGGCATTACTTGGTCGGTCATAGAGTTCACTCCAGAAAGGTCAGGTTCTGTATTCGACCGGCCAAGATCGTCGCAGAGTTATCTGCGAACCGAGACTATAAGAGCCGCGCCCGACGGCCGCAACGAGAGCTTCTGTCGGACTTTTCGGTATTTTTTGTGCGCCGTCCTCGACTTCCACACTTCCCACAAAAAGCCCCTCACCCTAGCCCTCTCCCAGAGGGAGAGGGGACTGATTGGGGGATGCTCGGGAGCTACTAATGATCGTTCCCACGCTCCGCGTGGGAATGCAGCCCGGGACGCTCTGCGTCCCACACAAAGCCGAACGCGGAGCGTCCGTTGAGGCATTCCCACGCAGAGCGTGGGAACGATCGCTCCTTCACCGCGGCTTCGCCAACTCCATGATCATCCGCGACAACAAGTAAATCCGCGGTGCCACGCTCGCCACTTCGGCATATTCCTCCGGCGTGTGAATATTGCCGCCGACGATCCCGAAGCCATCCAGCGTCGGCGTCCCTACGCCTGCGGACAAACTGGCATCCGCCGCGCCACCACTGCCCTCCTCGGTCAGCTGGCGGCCAATTTCGCCGTAAATTCCCTGGGCCATGGCCATCAAGCGATCCGACTCAGCGGTCTGCGGCATCGGCGGCAATCCGCGCTGCAAGGAGGTTTTCACTTCGGTATCGGCAATCAACTTGTCCTGCGATACCCGCGCCAGATCCTTCTCGATGCGATCAAATTCCTCCGGCACTGCCGCGCGCACATCCGCCTTGGCCGTGGCCTGATCAGGAATCACGTTGGTGCGATCACCGGCCTTGAGCACGGTAAAGTTGATGGTGGTCTTCTTCGCCTCATCACCGAGCTTGCCCAGTTGCAGAATCTGGTGCGCCGCTTCCATCGCCGCGTTCCGTCCCAACTCTGGCGCGACGCCAGCGTGGGCGGCCTTGCCTTTGACTTCTACCAGCGCCGTCGCACTGCCCTTGCGCCACACCACCAGGCCATCGGCCGGGCGCCCCGGTTCGAGGTTGAGGGTGACGTCGTGCTGTTTGGCGGTTTTCTTGATCAGGTCGGTGGCGACGTCCGAGCCGGTTTCTTCGCTGGCGTCGAGCAGGAAAGTGATCTGCGCGTAGTCTTTGAAGTCGAGGTTCTTCAGCACTTTCAGCGCATAGATCCCGGCGACGATGCCGCCCTTGTCGTCCATCACCCCCGGCCCGTAGGCACGCCCGTCCTTGATGTGG
This sequence comes from Pseudomonas sp. Sample_11, assembly GCF_004307505.1. NCBI lineage: Bacteria > Pseudomonadati > Pseudomonadota > Gammaproteobacteria > Pseudomonadales > Pseudomonadaceae > Pseudomonas > Pseudomonas sp. Sample_11. The sequence continues at coordinate 15,139 of NZ_RCOD01000005.1, read as the reverse complement.
AATGGCCGTTCGGCAGCCGAGCCTTCCTTGAACACCGTGTCCATGTGCGCCATCAGCAGGATCTTCGCCTTGCCGGTGCCTTTGAGCGTGGCCAGCACGTGGTTGGATTTTTCCGGGGTGTTCGGCACCAGTTCGATAGTTGCGCCGAGTTTTTTCAGCTCATCAATGACGATGTCGCTGACCTGTTTCAGACCCGGTTCATAACCGGAACCGGAGTCGATATTGACCAGCCGTTCCAGTAACTTCAGGGCTTCGGGCTGATACTGCTCGGCATTGGCGAGCACTTGTTTATGTGGTTCGGCGCGAGCGTTTACCGCCGAGAACGCAAGGGACAGACCGAGGCTGGCGGCCATCAGAGAGCGGGGAAATGAGAACGTCATGAAGCAGTCCTTGTTTCGTGTCGGAGGGATTCAACCGTAACCGACATCGGCGCAAGGCTCTATAGCGGATGCGACACTTGCCCGACTGACACCGAACAAACTGTAGGAGCTGCCGAAGGCTGCGATCTTTTGATTTTGATCGTTCCCACGCGCAGCAAAGGAACGCAGTCCGGGACGCAGAGCGTCCCAAAAGATCGCAGCCTTCGGCAGCTCCTACATGGGATCTCCGATCACTCTTCAAACCGAATCCAGCAGCGCCTGCCTCGGTTTGTTGTCACTGTTGCAGATCACCCGATTGCGCCCACTGGCCTTGGCTTCGTACAACGCCTGATCGGCCTCATCCAGCCAACGCGTGGCGTCGGCATGGCTCGGGTCGTAGGCGGCCAGGCCAATGCTCAGACTGACCTTCAACGCCGGGTTCTGCTCGTAGCCCATCACCGCAAAACGCTCGCGCAAGGCTTCCATGGCCTGAGCGGCATTGAACAGCGGCAGCTCCGGCAGGATCACGCAGAATTCATCTCCGCCATAGCGCCCGGCCACGTCCGTGGCGCGCAGATTCTGTTTGAGCAGTTTGCTCAACTGGCGCAGGACGATATCGCCAGCGACATGCCCATAGGTGTCATTGATCGCTTTGAAGTGGTCGATGTCGATCAGCGCAATCGCCGCGCCCTGCTGCTGGCGTTTGCAGCGCTGGAACGCGAGGTTCAGTTGATCCTTCCACGCGCCGTGATTGAGCAGGCCGGTCAGGCTGTCGGTGCGACTCAACGCCAACAGCTCACGCTTGTGCCGACCGAGGGTCGAGGCCTGGCGAAAGCAGATCCAGCCCAGCGCCAGCGGATACAGCAACAGCAATGGCAAACAGGCGTAGAGCTGCAGCGGCGTTGTTGGCGGGATGAACGCCGGCGCAAACACCACCAGCCCGACGCCGATGCCCAATAGCTGCGCCGCCGACCCGGCGAGCAAAAAACGCCCACCGCCAATGGCGACGTTGTTCATCGCCATCATCGAAATCGTGGTCGCGCTGGGCAAGGGATTGAACTGCATGGCGGCGACCCAGAAGCCGCCCATGAATGCGTCGATCAGCAAATTGCGGTGTTCGGCGCGAAACGGCACGCTTGAGCGGCGCGCCCATTGAAACGCCAGATGCGGCCAGATCAGGCCATTGACCAGCATCAGGCCCCACACCCACAGCGGCGGATCGAGGGCATACATCGCCACGCTGACACACATCAGCCCGAGCAGCAGCCCGAACACCCGCGACCTGTAAAGCCTCCTGGCCAGTGAAAGTCCCTTTCCTCGCGTATTTCCCATAAGGGCCTCGACCGCGCGATGCATGGTTACATCCCGACAAGGATGTGTCCGGAGTCTATCAGGGCGCCGTTAAATAGCCATCACCGGCCAGCGGCCTGAATAGAGCGCTATCAGCGCCGCACACACGGCGCAGAGTTGGCTATAAATGAAAGAGGGGAAATGGAAAAACAACTATAAAAAGGGGGCACATGCATACCTACGCTGTGTTGATCATCGGCAGCGGTTTCGGCGGCCAGTGCGCGGCGGTCAACCTGCTCAAGGCCGGGATCGACGACTTTCGCATTCTCGAGCGACGCGATTTCTTCGGCGGCACCTGGTGCCAGAACACCTACCCCGGCGCAGCGGTGGACGTGCCCTCGCCGCTGTATTCGCTGTCATTCGCGCCCTACCGCTGGTCGCAGATGTTCGCCGAACAGGCGGAACTGCGTCGCTACACCGAACAGCTGATCGAGCAGTTCGGTTTACGCGAGCGCGTGGAACTGGGGGCCGATGTCGAGCGCGTCGAATGGGACGAAGCGGAAAAGCATTGGTTGGTGCACACCCGCGCCAGAGGTACTTTCCGAACCCAATTCCTGATCAATGCTTCAGGGCCGTTGAGTCAGCCGGTCATCCCCAACTTTCCCGGGATGGATCGCTTTCAAGGCAAGACTTTTCACACAAATAATTGGGATCACAGCTACGACTATCGCGGTAAACGCGTGGCGATCGTCGGCAGCGGTGCCAGCGCAGCCCAAGTGATCCCGGCGATTGCACCCCAGGTCGAACATCTGCATGTGTTCCAACGCACGCCGCATTGGGTGCTGCCGCGTGCCGATCGCAAATTCGGTCGTTTTCAGCGCTGGCTGCTCGGTCTGAAGCCGGCGTACAAGCTGCTGCGCTGGCTGATCTACTGGCAATTCGAAACCCGGGTGATCGCTTTCAAATACTCGAGACCGGCGATTCATCTGGTCCAGCGACATGCGCTGCGGTTCCTCAAGCGTCAGGTTCCAGACCCGGTACTGCGGCAGAAACTCACCCCGGACTTCACCATCGGCTGCAAACGCGTTTTGGTGTCCAGCACGTACTACCCGGCGCTGAGCCGCGCCAACGTCACGTTGCACAGTCGCGAGCACGGCATCGCTTCGATCGACGATAGCGGGATCAACACCGTGGACGGCGAGCATCTCGATGTTGATCTGATCGTTTGGTCCACCGGTTACGACGCCACCGACGGGGTGATTTCCTACCCGGTCAGCGGCAAAAACGCGGTGCAACTCAGAGATGTCTGGGCCGAATACCCGCGCGCCTACCTCGGCACCAGCCTGCCGGACTTCCCCAACCTGTTCATCGTCACCGGGCCGAACACCGGCATTGGCCACACTTCGGCGCTGTTCATCATCGAATCGCAGATGAACTACATCCTCGACTGCATCCGCACCGTACGGGCCAAAGGCCTGCGCAGCATCGAAGTGCGCCGTGACGCAGAACGTACCTACACTGCAATGATCCACCGGGAAATGCAGCGCACGGTGTGGAAGTCCGGTGGTTGCCACAGTTGGTACCAGAGCAAGAGCGGTCATGTGATCGCGATGTTTCCCGGCTTCAGTTTCAGCTATCACCTGCTGACCCGGGCGCTGAAACCGGCCGACCATATTTTGTCCTGAACACGTATAAGGAAGACGTCGATGCTTTTGCTGTTTGTCGCACTCGCGGTTTTCGTGGCCTGGAGCTGGTTGAGTTACCCGGCGGTCGGCCATTGGTTGTACAACCTGGCCATGGCCAGCGAGGCCAGGTTGTACAAATTGCACAAGATCGAAGTGCCGATCGCCGAGATGACCGTGTCGACCTGGCAAGGCGGGCCGTACGAGGCGTCCAGCGCGATCCTGATGCTGCACGGCTTCAGCGCCGATAAAAACCTCTGGCTGCGCTGCGCCCGGCACTTCATCCGTCAGTATCGGGTGATCATTCCGGATCTGGCCGGCCACGGTGAGACTGGCTTCAAGGCTGGCGGCGGTTACGACATTGCGGTTCAGGCCAAACGCATGATTCAGCTGCTCGATGTCTGCGGCGTAGAGAAAGTCCACGTCATTGGCAACTCCATGGGCGGCTACATTGCCGCGTGGCTGGCGGCGACCTATCCGGAGCGAATCGCCTCGCTGGCATTGATCGACCCGGCCGGCGTCACCGCACCGGAGCCAAGCGACATGGAGCGCCACCTGGCGCGCGGGCACAACCCGTTTCTGATCAATTCCCGCGAAGAATTTCAGCGTTTCTACGCGATGACCATGGAGTCGCCGCCGTGGGTGCCGAAGCTGGTGCTGGACGCCGTCGCCCAGCGCTACGAGCAACAACGTGACGAGCTCGAAGAAATCTTCCGCGACTTCCGCGCCAGCCCGCCGATGGAGCCGAAACTGGCCGAGATCAAATGCCCGGCGCTGTTGCTGTGGGGGCGCAAGGATCGCCTGATCGACGTCAGCAGCGTGCCGGTGTGGAGCAAAGGCATCGCCAATCTCGAAGTGGATGTGTGGGATCACGTCGGGCACATGCCGATGGTCGAACAGCCGGGAAATACCGCGCGGCTGTACGGGGAGTTTCTGGAACGACAGCGATGAACATGGATATTCGCAATGCCTCAGGTGGCGCAACTGATCGTTCCCATGCTCTGCGTGGGAATGCCTCAGGGGACGCTCTGCGTCCAGTGACGCAGAGCGTCACGGGCTACATTCCCACGCAGAGCGTGGGAACGATCAACGGAGACAGAAGGTTGGCGTTCCCATGAACATTCTTTACGACGAACGCCTCGACGGTCCGTTGCCCGAGGTGAACAAGGGCGAATTGCTCAAGGCTCTGCAACAAGCCCTGCCGGACCTGGACATCCTCTGGCGCGAAGATGAACTCAAACCCTACGAATGCGACGGCCTCTCCGCCTACCGCACCACGCCAATGCTGGTCGCCCTGCCCCGGCGTCTGGAGCAAGTGCAAACCCTGCTGAAACTCTGCCATCAGAACAACGTGCCCGTGGTCGCGCGGGGTTCTGGCACTGGATTGTCCGGCGGCGCGCTGCCACTGGAAAAGGGCCTGTTGCTAGTGATGGCGCGGTTCAACAACATCCTGCACATCGACCCCGCTGCACGTATCGCGCGGGTTCAGCCGGGGGTGCGCAATCTTGCTATCTCCCAGGCGGCGGCCCCATTTGGCTTGTATTACGCACCGGATCCGTCGTCGCAAATCGCCTGTTCAATCGGCGGCAACGTCGCGGAAAACGCTGGTGGCGTGCATTGCCTCAAGTACGGCCTGACCGTGCACAACGTGCTGAAAATCGAAGTGCTGACCATCGAGGGCGAACGTCTGACGCTGGGCTCCGAGGCGCTCGATTCAGCCGGTTTCGACCTGCTCGCCTTGTTCACCGGCTCCGAAGGCCTGCTGGGGATCATCACCGAAGTCACGGTGAAACTGCTGCCCAAACCGCAAGTTGCCAAGGTCCTGCTCGGCAGTTTCGACTCAGTGGAAAAGGCCGGCCGCGCGGTTGCCGAAATCATCGCTGCCGGGATCATTCCGGGTGGTCTGGAAATGATGGACAACCTGGCCATCCGCGCCGCCGAAGACTTCATCCACGCCGGCTATCCGGTCGACGCCGAGGCGATTCTGCTGTGCGAACTCGACGGTGTCGAAGCCGACGTGCACGACGATTGCCAGCGCGTACGGGAAGTCATGACAGCGGCCGGCGCCACTGAAGTGCGCCAGGCCCAGGACGAAGCCGAGCGCGTGCGTTTCTGGGCCGCGCGCAAAAACGCGTTTCCGGCGATTGGTCGATTGTCGCCCGATTATTACTGCATGGACGGCACTATCCCGCGCCGCGAATTGCCCGCTGTGCTGCAAGGTATCGCCAGCCTCGGCGAGGAATATGGCTTGCGCGTCGCCAACGTGTTCCATGCCGGCGACGGCAACATGCATCCGCTGATCCTGTTCGATGCCAACCAGCCGGGGGAGCTGCATCGCGCCGAGGCACTGGGCGGCAAGATCCTCGAATTGTGCGTGAAAGTCGGCGGCAGCATCACCGGCGAGCACGGCGTCGGTCGCGAGAAAATCAATCAGATGTGCGCGCAGTTCAATAGCGACGAGTTACTGCTGTTTCATGCGGTGAAAGCCGCGTTCGATCCGCAGGGCTTGCTCAATCCTGGCAAGAACATTCCGACCCTGCATCGCTGCGCCGAATTCGGCGCGATGCACATTCACGCCGGGCAACTGCCCTTCCCCGAGCTGGAGCGATTCTGATGGCTGATTTCGATGCCGCCGCGGCCCTGCTCGACCAGGTCAATGCCGCGCGGACCAATGCCACGCCGCTGAAGATTCAGGGCGGCAACAGCAAGGCCTTTCTAGGCCGCGAGGTGGCCGGCGAAGTGCTCGACACCCGCGCCCATCGCGGCATCGTTCAGTACGACCCGACCGAACTGGTGGTCACGGTGCGCGCCGGCACGCCGTTGTCCGAGCTGCTCGCGGCGCTGGATGACGCCGGGCAAATGTTGCCCTGCGAACCGCCATCCTTTGCCGACAGCGCCACGGTCGGCGGCATGGTCGCCACGGGACTGTCCGGACCTCGCCGGCCGTGGTCCGGCTCGGTACGCGACTTCGTTCTCGGCACGCGGGTGATCACCGGCCTCGGTCAGCATCTGCGCTTCGGTGGCGAAGTGATGAAAAACGTCGCCGGTTATGACCTGTCGCGGCTGATGGCCGGCAGTTTCGGTTGCCTCGGCGTGCTCACCGAAGTGTCGCTGAAAGTCCTGCCGAAACCGCGCCAGTGCCTGAGCATTCGCCTCGATATCGACTGCGCTCGGGCCTTGAGCAAACTTGCCGAATGGGGCCAGCAACCGCTGCCGATCAGCGCCGCGTGCCACGATGGCCGGAGCCTGTACCTGCGTCTGGAAGGTGGCGAAGGTTCGGTGACGGCGGCGCATCAACGCCTCGGCGGCGAGCCGCTGGATTCGGTTTTCTGGCGCGACCTCAACGAACAGCGCCTGAGTTTTTTCGACGAAGGTTTGCCGCTGTGGCGCCTGTCATTGCCGAACAACCTCGGCCCGCTCGAGCTGCCCGGCGAGCAACTGATCGACTGGGCCGGTGCGCAACGCTGGGTGAAATCCGAAAGCCCTGAGATTCACGCACTCGCCCATTCCTTGGGCGGCCATGCAACGTGCTTTACCCACGGTGCCACCGATTCGCCGTTTCAACCCTTGGCGCCAACCCTGCTGCGCTACCACCGGCAACTCAAGGCGCAACTCGACCCGCAAGGGCTGTTCAACCCCGGACGAATGTACGCGGAGGTTTAGCCATGCAAACCACCCTCAGCGAGCAATCGCGGCAATTGCCCCGCGCTGGCGAAGCGGAAAAGATCCTGCGCACCTGCGTGCATTGCGGCTTTTGCAACGCGACGTGCCCGACGTATCAATTGCTCGGCGATGAACTCGATGGGCCGCGCGGGCGCATTTACCTGATCAAGCAAGTGCTCGAAGGCGCACCGGCCACCGAGCAGACGCAGCTGCATCTGGACCGTTGCCTGTCGTGCCGCAACTGCGAAACCACCTGCCCATCCGGCGTCGATTATCACAACCTGCTCGACATCGGCCGCGCGGTGGTCGACAGCGCGGTGCCGCGCCCCGCCGCCCAGCGCTTGCTGCGCGAAGGCTTGCGCGCGTTGGCGCCGAATCCGGCTGTGTTCAAAGGCTTGCTGCGCATGGGCGCGACCTTTCGGCCGCTGCTACCGCGCCTGCTGGAAAGCAAACTGCCGCAGCGCTTGGGTGTTATGGGGTCGCGCCCTGCTCCTCGGCATGCGCGCCGGGTGTTGTTGCTCGAAGGCTGCGTGCAACCGGGCCTGTCGCCGAACACCAATGACGCGACCGCGCGGGTGCTCGATCGTCTGGGCATCAGCGTCACTCCGGTGAGCGAGGCCGGTTGCTGCGGTGCGCTCGACTATCACCTCGACGCTCAGGGCAAAGGTCTCGACCGCGCTCGGCAGAACATCGACGCCTGGTGGCCGCATCTGCAGAACGGCGCCGAAGCCATTGTGCAGACGGCCAGTGGTTGCGGCGCGTTCATCAAGGATTACGGGCATTTGCTTGCGGACGATCCGATCTACGCGTTGAAAGCCCGGCGGATCAGCGAAATGACTCGGGATCTGGTGCAAATAATCGCTGAGGAACCACTGGAGCAAGTATGCGCCGCCAGCGAACGGCGCATCGCCGTGCATTGCCCGTGCACCTTGCAGCACGCACTGAAACTCGGCGGCGCCGTGGAAACAGTGCTGACCCGACTTGGCTTCAACCTCACATCAGTGCCGGACGGCCATTTGTGCTGCGGCTCGGCGGGCACTTACTCACTGACCCAACCGGTGCTGGCGCGGCAACTGCGCGATCAGCGCCTCAACGCCCTGGAAAGCGGCCGGCCTGAGTTGATCGTCACTTCCAATGTGGGCTGTCAGAGCCATCTGGCGAGCGCCGGGCGCACGCCGGTCAGACACTGGATCGAGCTGGTGGATCAGTCGTTGGCAGAATGAAGTTCGTAGGATTCTTCGTTTGCCCGCGTGGGCGAAGGCTGCGATCTTTTCCGGCATCTATTTCGTCACCGTGGCAGGAATTTTTTTCATGACCGTGCAGCCGTTCGTCAGCCCCGACCTGATCCGCCAACGTTTCTCCCGAGCGATGTCCGACATGTACCGCGAAGAGGTGCCGCTGTACGGCGCGCTGATGGAACTGGTGGAGAAAACCAATCGCGAAGTGCTGGCACGTCAGCCTGACATCGCCGGACAGCTCAAGCGCACCGGCGAAATCGAACGCCTGGACATGGAACGCCACGGCGCCATCCGGGTAGGCACCGCGACCGAACTGGCCACCCTCGCCCGCCTGTTCGCGGTGATGGGTATGCAACCGGTGGGTTATTACGACCTGACCCCGGCCGGTGTGCCGGTGCATTCAACGGCGTTTCGTGCGGTGCATGAAGAAGCGTTGCAGGTCAGCCCGTTTCGCGTGTTCACCTCGTTGCTGCGCCTGGAGCTGATTGAAGATCCTGAATTGCGTTCGTTTGCCGAGTCGGTACTGGCCCGTCGTTCGATTTTTATTGAAGAGGCGTTGCGCCTGATTGAACAGGCGGAAACGGCAGGCGGACTGAATGACGACGAAGCCGCAGAATTCGTCCGACAGGCACTGGAGACTTTTCGCTGGCACCACAGCGCCACGGTCAGCGCCGCGCAATACCAGAAACTCAGCGCCCAGCACCGCTTGATCGCCGATGTCGTTGCGTTCAAAGGCCCGCACATCAACCACCTGACCCCGCGCACGCTGGACATCGACACCGTGCAGGAGCAGATGCCTGCCCATGGCATCACACCCAAAGCGGTGATCGAAGGCCCACCGCGCCGCGACTGCCCGATCCTGCTGCGCCAGACCAGCTTCAAAGCGCTGGACGAGCCGATCGCCTTCACCGATCAGCCCAAAACCCGTGGCAGCCACAGCGCGCGTTTCGGCGAAATCGAACAACGCGGCGCCGCCCTCACGCCCAAGGGTCGCGCGCTGTATGACCACTTGTTGAATGCCGCTCGCGATGAATTGGGCGACTTCCCTAACGAAGCCAATGCCGCACGCTACAACGCGCTGATGACGCAGCACTTTGCCGAATTTCCTGACAGCATCGAGGGCATGCGCGAACAGGGGCTGGCGTACTTTCGTTATTTCGCTACGGAAAAGGGCTTGGCCGCTGAAGGACTTGGTGAGTCGTCCCTGGAGGACTTGCTGCGCGATGGCTATGTGAAAGCGGAGCCGCTGGTGTACGAAGATTTCCTGCCGGTGAGCGCAGCGGGGATTTTTCAGTCGAACCTGGGGGATGCCGCACAGGCGCATTACGCCGAACACTCCAATCGACAGGCTTTCGAACAGGCGCTGGGGCGTTCGACTATTGATGAGTTGGGGTTGTATGCCGAGACGCAACGGCGGTCGATTGAGGAGTGTTTGACCCGACTCGCGCGTTAAAACATTAAAAGATCGCAGCCTACGGCTGCTCCAGGGGAAACGCATTCCAAATGTAGGAGCTGCCGCAGGCTGCGATCTTTTGATCTGAAGCTATGAGGCAATCTTTGCCTCTGGACGACTTGCAAAAAATGGATGGAGTCCAGCGTCTGGGGGAACAAAACTAAGAATCGCAGCATGCAGGACGAATGGAACGAACTGGCAAAGGTCGTGCAAAAACCTACTTGTGAAATGATTCGGGATGCCAAGCAGACCTATCTGAAGCTTATAATTCCAGGCGTTAGCACGCAGGAAATGGATACTCGAAAATTGCAATTGAAAGCGTACCAGCAATATCGCGATGTTCCAAAGAAAGGGGGTTACGCGCCCGGCCCTTTTCCCTTGAGATGGCGGGAGTGCACGACAACCTGGATTAGTCGATTAGTCGTAGCCAGTAAAGGCAACGAAGCGTTGACAATTCATTTGCCGATCAGTGACTCATTGCAGACCACAGATTTTTCCTTGGCATTGACCATCGCTTATCAATTGGAAGCTGAACGTGACGTAATGCACGAAACCTGCTTTGTGCTCCGTGACCTGCATATTATTAGCTCACCTTATAGGCGCGATCCAACGCGCGGTGTCTTTAAGCTTGATTCTGCTGACTCGTTGCCGATTGGCACAAGTAAATCCCAATTCATATTGTTCAAAAAAGAAGATTTGGGGACCATCGATGCTTAAAAGCCTTTTCAAGCGCGGCGCTAAATTCACTACTTCTGAAGCCGCAGCGGACATCCGTAGCGAGAGGCCAAGGGCTGGAGAAGTCCGCGTCCGTGGAATGAATGAAACTCTGTTTCTATCGCCATTACCGGTCTATACAGGGCAAACTCAATCCTCTCGCCGGAATTTTTCAGGGATGAACGAAGTATTCCTGGAACTCGGCGGAAGTAATTGGGGAATGGTTGAACAAGGAAAAATACTTGCCGCTGGAATTTGGATGGCATTGACGACAGCATTCATTGCTCCGGTGCTTATCTGTGCTTGGCTCGCACTTTTCAGCCCTCACGGAATAGATCGAAGGTTCGTCGACCTAATTGGTGACTCGTTACTGGTTTTTGCTAGCGGCTCTCTACTGTTTATTCTCCCTCTTGGTGCGTACTTATACGGAATGCTCTCCGGCGTCTTTAAAGCAGCAAAAACCTACCCCGTCCGCTTCAACCGCCAACGCCGCGAAGTCTGCTACGTCGACAGCAAAACCCGCCGCGTCCTCATCGTACCTTGGGAAAGCGTAGTCGCCTGGGTCTCCAACACTCAGGGCGTCACCAGTTATGGCGCTACTCGCCAGTACACGTTCGGCATGGGTCTGGAGGATGAGGAGCAGGACAAAGTGCAATTCCTCCTGCTACCACAACCCAGCGATGCACATGCTTTAGGGATGTGGACGTCAATTCGTAATTACATGGAAGACGGTCAGTTGGTAGATGCTCCAAACCCGATGCTCAAGGCACTGGGTTTGACTCCATCCGGTGATCGGCTCAAACCGTACGAAGGCCTACACACTTTTGAAATCGAACGCGAAGACGCGCGCGCGATGGGGTCGCTGGACGAGGGTGGCGACGAACTGACGCCCGAGCAGCGCGAGCATTACGGTTACTCGAAAAAATCCTACTGGCCATTGCGCCGCTGGTACATGTGGCGCGTGCTGAGCTTCTGGAAGATGCCTTATATGCTAGCCGAATGGGCGCATCGCAAAGGGCGGCCTACCCTTCCGGAACAAGTGCAAACATGGTCTCAGCCGTTGCCACCAGAGCAATGGGCCAAGCCCAGCGGTGCATTGGTGAAAGCCAATCAAATGGTCAAGACTGCCATGGACAAAAAAGGCGCCACGTTCGTCGAAGCGTGCAAAGCGGCGGGTTTGCATGGATGAAATGTGAGCAACCAAGGTCGTCTATTTCTTTGAATTTTTAACATCTGTTAAAACGTAAAGCCGATTTGATCCGGTTTATCCGACACCATAAGTCGGAAATCTCGAGTCTGAAAAGCCAATGAATACCCGTCAAATAACGCTTGCCAATCGATGGACCGCAACCTTTCAAAAAATCGGCGAGTTTCGCATGGGCGTCGAGGGCTGGGGCTTGCTTCTACAGGGTCCGGATAACCAGACGATCAAATACTTCGCAGACCAGATTGTTCTAGCGAACGACGAGGACGGCAACCAAGCCAACACCTGCATCCTGCTCTCGGTCGATGGTGTTTACGGCTGTTTGCATACGGCCGTAGACGGCGACTGGGTGATCGATTTTGCGCGAGGGATGATTGCCCCTCATCGAGTAACGATTCGCCACCATCACGACGCTTACGACGAAAGCCTCGCACTATACGAACAGCCGGCCTTCAAACGTGCGCGCCAGTACGTCAGTGTTGTCGGAAAACACATCTACCTGACTTTTCCGCTAACCAGAGATGAGGACTTTCCCAAGGTATGGGACGAATACTTGGCAATCCGCAAGCGCCAACTGGATGAGCTTTACTTCGGAACCTGACAATCGCATGGAGAGGTCCGGCAGTCGTCTCCAACCATATACGTCGTCATATTCCCGCAGGTGGCTCCCTCCCAAATTAAGCTTCACCTAAGCTTCCCCCGCTAGCATCCCGGCTCATCAACCTGTCGTCTTGAGCCGTGGATGAGTCCCTCCGACATGAAAGCCTTTGATTTACCTACCCGACCGCATCCCAACTTCAGTCTTGTTCTGGTCAATTACAAAACCCCGGACATCACCCGCATGTGTCTGGAACTGTTGCGCGAGCATGTTCAGGCGCAGGGCATTGCAGTGTGGGTGGTGGACAACGATTCGGCGGATGCCAGCCTCGATTATTTGCGTTCGCTGGACTGGATAAATCTGATCGAGCGGCCGTCGCCGGGCAAGGAAATGGGGCATATTGCCCATGGCAAGGCGCTGGATCTGGCCTTGGCGAAAGTTGAGACCGATTATTTGTTTCTGCTGCACACCGACACCTTTGTCTACGACATGGAGGTGTTCGCGATGATGATGCGCGAATGCACGAAAAGTGCGGACATGGCGGCGGTGGGTTGTGTTGAGCAACTTGATCGTGGGTGGCTGCGAGATACCTGGCGGTTAACTTCGCGATTCTGCAAACATCATGTTCGTCGGCTCAAAGTTCATCTTGGCCTGCGTTCGAAACCGCCACGCCCGTATAAAGAAACCCATTTGAAAAGTTTCTGTACGCTGTGGAATGCGCGTTTGATGAAGTCGCTGGGGTTGCACTTCTGTATGGATGAGGAGGTGCCTGGTTACACGCTTCAGGATCGAATGGTCGGGTTGGGCTATGGCGTCAGCTTTCTCTCGCCGCAGAAGATTTTCCGCTATCTGGATCACATTCAGGCCGGCACCGTCGCGGCGGCGGGCACGTATGGCAAGGATCATCGCCGGACAAAAATGTACCAGCAGACACTCAAGCGCTTGCAGGGGCAGTATGGCAAAGCCGGCATGCAAGCTTCGACTTGATCGAAAACAATAAAAAAGGGCGACTGAAAAGTCGCCCTTTTTGTTTGCAGATTCTGTATACACTTTTGCAAGTAGTGGAGTTCGCCCAGTGTAATGGCCTGGCAATCCATGCACCGGTAAAGAGCCCTGACACTGGGCGAACGCCGAGGATTTTAATTCAAACAAGTGGGCATGTCGTCATGGGCAAACATGAAATTTTTGAACTGAAAAGTTAAAAACTGTGTTTTACCGATTTTCCCCGGGAATTGTCTTACAAAAAACTTTATATGATTGCTCTCATACATAAAGTTGTACAAGAGCAATAAACTTGTAGAGCTAATACTCAACTATCGTGCTGACTGGTCACTTTCAAGATATCGGTATAAGTGACAATAACGCTCTGCCCTACTTTCAGATCCTTCAACTTGGCCTGAATCTCCGGCTTCTTCACATCGAGCGTCTTCGATTGTCCGGACGGATCTTGGAGGGTGACCTGATTGGTCTTCAAATCGATTTTGCTGATTTTCAGCTGCACCTGAACCTGACGATAAGCCTCGCCACCAGGGTTATCGCTGCCCGGGGCCTTGCGCAGTTCGCCGGTACGTTCGGTGGTGCCTGGCAGACCTTTATCCACGTCTGTATCGAGATAAGCGGCGACAGATCGCTGCACTTCGATCTTCACCAGGTCCCCTACTTTGAGATTGGCGAGATTTTTCGCTTTGTCGCTGAGCTGAACGTGGACCTGACGTCCTTCGGGGCCTTCCAGCACGACCTGGTGATTGGCCGGGTCGACGGCGAGCACTTTGGTGGTAACGGAATCGGCCTCAACGACGGCGGATAACGGAATGTCGGCAGCCAGAGCGCCGAAACTCGTGACAGAAAGCAGCGTTGCGAGAGTGATGGCCTTGGCCAGAGCGTCGAGCTTCATATGCATTACTTTCCCTGTGATGAAATGGCGACACCCGCCACCGAAAACACTTCAGCGGCGGGCGTGCCAGTGAGCATAGACGCTGTTCAGGGCTTGACTTGGGTTTGTGGGCCTCGGGTGTGTGGCTTGGCGGTCTCCTGCGCAGTGGATTCGCCACTCGGCGTGCCTTTGCCGCTGTCCTGCCGCTGCTTGGGATCGGTCGGGCGCAGCGCATCGTTATCGCGTTCGGTTTCGCCGGCCGGGCGCGGTTCGTCGGGATTGTCGTTCTGGTTGCTGGTCTTGTTCATGGCAGAAGTCCTCAGGCTTCGGGATCGTCGAGTTCGCGGGCGACGTTGACCTCGGGTGACTGCTTGTGCAGATCATCGGCTTTGGCGCGCAACAACTGCCATTGCTCAAGATCAATCGCGCCTTGGCCGAGCAGGTCATCGGCGATGCGCTGCAGATCGAAATAGTGAGCGTCGGGCGATTGCTGCCAAAGCGTCTGATCGTCGAACAGGCGTTGCCAGGTGTTGAGGTCTGGGAGTTGCACGTCGTCGCTCATGGGTGAGTCCGAAAATGGCGGGTTTCTGGGTAGAGCCTTTTGGCGAAGGGAGAGTTCCGAGCGGTTTGATTAGTGGCGACCTTGCTGACGCCATCGCTGGCAAGCCAGCTCCCACAGGGATTGGGGTTAAGCTGTAATTCATCGGTGTTTTTGAGATAGCTATCGCGAGCAGGCTCACTCCTACAAGAGCAAGAGCAAGAGCAAGAGCAAAAGCAAAAGATCGCAGCCTTCGGCAGCTCCTACAGTCCCACGTTCACCTATAGGCCGAGTGTCAGCTCGCCTGCTCTTGATCTTGATCTTGATCCACCGGCGACGTCGGAAGGCTGAGTGGAGGGATTGATCCGGGCGTGGGAGCGCAGCGACCGTCTGGCGCAGCCAGACACAGCGGAAGGAGGTGCAGCGAAGCAAACCGTAGCCGCTGCGCCCGGATCGATCCCGCAGCGAAGGAACCCGAGCCTGCGAGGGCCGAACGTAGGAGCTAGCGTTTTTTGCTTACTTTTTTT
>NZ_RCOD01000067.1:0-50436 GCF_004307505.1 Pseudomonas sp. Sample_11 | reverse complement strand
CGCCCGGGTTGAAGTAATACTTTTCGTGATAGCCCGGGCCGTCGGGGATATGGCTCTTGCGATAAATCCCGAGGTTGCTGCCGTCGGCGTCGATGATCGCGATGCTGTTGAAGCGTGCACGCCCGGCCAGTTCGTAGAAGCTGATCGGCAGCACCACTTGCAGCTCTTTGGCGATTTTCCGGAAATGCTTGATGGCCACGTTTTCTTCAACCGTCGTTGCCAGTTGCAGGTAATCCGGATTCGGCTTCTGGCAGAAGTACGGTGCCTCGAACAGTTCCTGGATGAGGATGATCTGTGCGCCTTTGGCGGCGGCTTCGCGGACCAGTCTTTCAGCGGTTTCGAGGTTGGCTTCCAGGTCCCACGAACAGGCCATCTGCGTGGCGGCGACGGTAACGATACGGCTCATGAATCATCTCCGGGCTAGTGCTTTGACGGTCGAAGAATTCAACCGAAAAGAAAACGCGCGCACCGGACAAGAGATCACCATGCCGGAGCAATGGCGACTTTATAACCGATAAATATCGACCTTAAAAGCTATAAATCAGTAATTTATTCCCTTGAAAGCTAATTAAATCGATACAAATCGAACTTAAGACCGAAAACAAATGTGGAAGCGAGCCTGCTCGCGAATGCGCTGTGTCATTCAACGCATGTGGCGACTGATACACAGCTTTCGCGAGCAGGCTCGCTCCCACAGGGGATGTGCCTTGCTTACAGACCTTCGGTAAGCACCCGATCCAGCATGTCGACAAAGAAATCCACGCTCTGGCGCGACGTCACCATTGGTGGTTTGATCTTGAGGATGTTCAAGTCATCGCCCGTCGGCTGCATGAAGATCCCCAACTCGCGCAGGCGGTCACACAGCAATGCAGTCTCGGCAGTTGCCGGTTCCAGCGTCTGGCGATTGCGGATCAGCTCCAGCCCGAGATAAAACCCGGAGCCGTGCACCGCGCCGACCAACGGATGTTTATCGATTAACGCTTCCAGGCGCGCCTTGAAGTGGCCGCCGACGACCTGGGCGTTTTCCCAGAGCTTTTCTTCCTCCATCACATCGAGCACCGCCATGCCGATCTGACAACTGACCGGACTGCCGCCCGCCGACGAGAAGAAATAGCCTTCGGCCTCCAGCGCCTCGGCGATTTCCCGGCGAGTGATCACCGCGCCAAGTGGCTGACCGTTACCCATGCCCTTGGCCATGGTGATGATGTCCGGCACCACGCCCTGCTCTTCGAAACCCCAGAAAAAATGGCCCATGCGCCCGTAACCGACCTGCACTTCGTCAGCGATGCATACTCCACCCTGCGCGCGGACTTTTTCATACACCTGCGGCAAATAGCCCGGCGGTAAAGAAATACCCCCGGCATTGCCGTAGACCGGCTCGCAGATGAAACCGGCCAGTTGCCGCTTTTGCTCGGCCAGTTTTTGCAGATGATGCTCGACGCTGCGCACGTAATCCGGCGCCGAATCGGCGCCACGGAATTCGCCGCGATACGTGTTCGGCGCTGGCACTGGGTGCACCCAGTCCGGGCGACTTTCCAGGGCCTTCGGGTTGTCGGCAATCGACGTCGATACCGCATCGGCGCCGATCGTCCAGCCGTGATACGCCTCGAGCACGCTGATCATGTCGCGCCCGCCGCTGAAGGCCCAGGCCAGGCGAATCGCAAGGTCATTGGCCTCGCTGCCGCTGTTGACCAGAAACACACGATCCATGCCTTTCGGCGCCAGCTTCAGCAAGCGCTCGGAAAACTCGGCGACCGCCGCGTAGTTGAAACGCGAATTGGTATTGAGCAACGACCACTGCCGCGCCGCGACCGCCGCCATCCGAGGGTGACCGTGGCCGAGCACGGCGACGTTGTTGAGCATGTCCAGATACGAACGGCCCTGCATGTCGATCAGGTGATTGCGCCAGCCGCGTTCAATGCGCGGTGGGTCAACGTAATAGTGTTTTTGCGTGCGGGCGAAACTGGCATCGCGGCGTTCGAGCAGGGTTTTCGCGTCCAGCTCAGGCTCGGCGTCGCAGGCCAGCCCGAGCAGCATCGCCGGTGACGGGCACAACGCCTGCCACGCCGATGCACGGGACGGCGTGCAGAACAGCGGCGCGTCGAGCTCTGCTTCTCGGCACAACTGCACAATCAGCGGCCCAGTGACTTCACCGAGTTTCTGGCCTCTATCCACTGCCATCCCATGTTCAAGAACGGGCGTCACGCCCCACAGGCGAACGCTGAACTGTGGGCCATCGAGTTGCAGCGCACCGTTTGCCGCTTGCTTCAGAATGCCGGCGAACGGTGCTTGCACTTCGGTTCCGGTCGGCACACGCAATTCGACATGCAACGGGAACGTATCCGGTTCAGTCGCACTGTCCGGGCGGGTGCGTGACAAGCGGTACTGGCCATAACGCGTCGCCGCCAGCCCATGGACCGCTTCGGCCTCTGTCAGCAAGCGCTGATCAATGCCCGGCTGCTCCCAATTGCCCGCCTCGAAGTGCGGGCTCAACACGCCCAGATCGATCAGCGCGAATTCGCGCCCGACCAGCCCTGGCAACAACGGTGCAAATTCTGTGTTTTCGGCCTCTGGCACGGTCTGTCCCACGGCTGTGAGAATCGCCGCTTCCATCAGCGCCTGTGGCACCGATGTCGCGACGCGAAAGATTTCCCACTCGTGACTGAGATTGTCGCGGCTATAGGTATTGGTGGGGTCGATACTCACCTGTTGCTCGCCACTGAGCACCAGAACCGCCGCCCGCGCCACGATCAATGGCCACAGCGCTTGAAGCTCAGCGTACTGCAACGGATTGACCGCGTGATAAGCCTTGACCGCCGGCAGGATGACCAACGGATCGCCATCGGCGTGATGCAGCAAAGCCGCACAGGTCACCGACAGATCGGTGATACGCCAGGTGCGCACCAGATCACCGAAGTCGATCACTCCCTGCAACTGCCAATGCCGCTGGGCATCACGCGCCCAGACGACGTTGTCATCGGTGATGTCCATGTGAATCGCCTGCACCGGCAGTTTGTCCAGCAGCGGCTGCAAACGGCGCTCGGCCTGCTCGGCGGCAGCGCTGATCGCCGCACGCTGCTGCGCGTCGGTGATCACCGGCAACAGATGACTGATCAAAGCGTTGGCGTGTCGCGCGTCCCACTGCAAGGTGCGTTCAAGACCCGGGTGATTGAAACCTGCCAAGGCCAGATCCATCTCGCCACAGAGTCGGCCAAACCCGGCAACCACGTCCTGGCCAAGATGATCGAAGTCGGTCAACGGCTGCCCGTCGATGTACTCCAACAACCGCACATGCACCGTTTCGCCATTGGCTTGCAACGACAACAGATCTGCACCGTTGTTGGCTGAAATGACACGAGGCACCTTGATCGCCGAATGCTCGGCCAAGTATTTGAGCCCGGCGTGCTGGGCTTGCAACTCCACAAGAGCGTAGTCGCCACGACAGACTTTCAGCACAAAGCGTCCACGCGCGCTGTCGACGCGATAATTCAGATCCTGCTGGCTGCCCAGCGCCTGCAACGTGCCGCTGAACCCGTAATATTCGGCCAGCCATTGCAGCGCCTGCGCCTCTGAAACCTGCGGACCGGGCAAACTGGCGCGATGAATCAACGTGGCGAGCGGCATGAAACGACCCCTGAAATTTTATTAGGCGCTTATATCGCCATTGCCTTGGCGGTTACGCAACCCCCGGCTTCAATGAACGCTCCAATTCAAACCCAACACTCGCGCCCCGCAGCGCTTTGCGCAAGAATGTCGCCCATTCAAACCTGTCTATGGAAATCCTCATGAATGTCATCACCACCGATCTGCCCGGTGTTCTGATCATCGAACCCAAGGTGTTCGGCGACGAGCGCGGTTTTTTCTACGAGAGTTTCAATGCCAAGGCGTTTCAGGACGCTACCGGCCTGGAAACGCAGTTTGTGCAGGACAACCATTCGCGCTCGCAAAAAGGCGTGCTGCGTGGCCTGCATTACCAGTTGCAGAACACCCAGGGCAAACTGGTTCGCGTGACCGCGGGTGAAGTGCTCGATGTGGCGGTGGACATCCGTCGCAGCTCGCCGCATTTCGGCAAATCGGTGGCGGTGCGCCTGTCGGCGGAAAACCATCGTCAGCTATGGGTACCGGAAGGTTTCGCTCACGGTTTCGTGGTGCTGAGCGAGTTCGCCGAATTCCTCTACAAGACCACCAACTATTACGACCCGTCCTCCGAGCGCAGCATTCGCTGGGACGACCCGGCGCTGGGCATCGACTGGCAACTGGACGAAGCGCCGAAGCTGTCGGCCAAGGACCAGGCGGCTGCGCTGCTCAAGGACGCTGACGTCTTCGCCTGAGGCCGGGCATAATGCGCCTGTCCCTACAGGCGTATCCGGCACATGAAACCACCGCTCCCCCGCAGACCTCGCTGGCGCAGCCTCGCACTGTTGGCCCTGTGCCTGGCGCCGCTGCTGTGGCCGCTGGAACACCTCGCCGAACGCTATTACCGCAGCGAACTCGCCGGGCAGAATCGCCAGACCCTTGATCTTTACGTCGCCAATCTGCTCGGCACCCTGCATCGCTATGAAGTGTTGCCGCAGATTCTCGGCGATCTGCCGGCCCTGCGCGCGGTACTCGGTGCGCCGGACGACGGCGTGACCCAAGGCAACGCCAATCGCCTGCTGAAAAACATCGCCGCGCAGACCGGCGCTGAAGTCATGTACCTGATGGACACGTCCGGCCAGACGCTGGCGGCGTCGAACTGGGACAAACGCGACAGCTTCGTCGGCCGCAACTTCGCCTTCCGCCCGTATTTCAGCGAAGCCATGGCCGGGCGCCTCGGACGCTTCTTCGGCCTCGGCACCACCTCGGCCAAACGCGGGTATTTCTTCGCCGCGGCTGTGCGCAGCGGCGAGAAAATCATCGGCGTGCTGGTGATCAAGGTCGACCTCGACCACACCGAAAGCCTGTGGGGCAAAACCCCGGAACAATTGCTGGTGACCGACCATAACGGCGTGGTCATCCTGACGTCGCGCCCGGAATGGCGTTTCCGCTCCACCCGTGCATTGAGCGATGCCGAGCGCGCCGCAATCACCGCAATCCAGCCCTACCCGACCCGTGAACCGCGGCCGCTGAACCTGAGCGCCGACGCTTGGCTGACGCAGACTCACGACATCGCCGAAACCGGCTGGAGCGTGAGCATTCTCGCCCCGCGCACGCTGATCGATCGTCCGGTGCGCACGGTGGTTGCGATCGGCGGTGCCACGCTGTTGGTGGTGATGCTGCTGGTGGGTTTGATGATGCAACGTCGCCGGCATTATCTGGAGCGCATCGCTTTCGAGGCCAAGGCCCGCCGCGAACTGGAAGGCCGGGTGGCCGAACGTACCAGCGATCTGGAGGGCCTCAACCGGCGTTTGAAACAGGAAGTGCTCGAGCGTGAGCAGGCCCAGCAGGAGCTGGTGCGCGCCCAGGACGATCTGGTCCAGGCCGGCAAACTGTCGGCGCTGGGGACCATGTCGGCGAGCATCAGTCACGAACTCAATCAGCCGCTGGCGGCGATTCGCAGCTATGCGGAAAACGCCGAAGTGCTGCTCGATCATCAGCGCACCGAGGACGCGCGCGGCAACCTCAAGCTGATCAGCGAACTGACCGGGCGCATGGCCTCGATCATCGCCCACCTGCGCGCCTTCGCCCGCCGCGATCGCCACGCACCGGAAAGCGTCGCTCTGCAACCGGCATTGGACGATGCGCTGGCATTGCTGGCCAAACGTCGGCGCAGCATGGAGGTCGAATTGATCCGCGACTTGCCCGCAGCCACGCTGTGGGTCGAGGCCGGCGAAACCCGCTTGCGTCAGGTGCTGGGCAATCTGCTGGCCAACGCCCTCGATGCGCTCACCGAAAAAGGCCCGCCGCGCAAATTGTGGCTGAGTGCCGAAGCCACCGCCGACGGCGTCAATCTGTACATTCGCGACAACGGCCCCGGGTTCTGCATGGAAGCCCTTGGCCGCGCCAGCGAGCCCTTTTACACCACCAAGACCCGCACCCAGGGTCTGGGTCTGGGACTGGCCATTTGTGAAACGCTGATGCGCGCCTTTGGTGGCGAGCTGTCGTTCGCCAACCACAAACAAGGCGGTGCCCTGATCACCCTGCGCCTGCGCGCCGGCGCGCCCGGAGTCAGCCTGCAACCGTCCGAGGATCGAAGTGCATGACCATCGACAATCGCATCCAGGTAGTGTTGATCGACGACGATCCGCACTTGCGCCAGGCCCTCGGCCAGACCCTGGACCTGGCCGGCCTGAAAATCCTGCCGCTGTCCGAAGCCAAGGGCCTGGCCGCGCAACTTGAGCGTGACTGGCCGGGGGTGGTGGTCAGCGACATCCGCATGCCGGGCATGGACGGCCTCGAACTGTTGAGCGAGTTGCATGCACAGGATCCGGAGCTGCCGGTGCTGCTGATCACTGGCCATGGCGACGTACCGCTGGCAGTGCAGGCGATGCGCGCCGGCGCTTACGATTTTCTGGAAAAACCCTTTGCCAGCGATGCGCTGCTCGACAGCGTCCGTCGCGCCCTCGCGCTACGGCGGCTGGTGCTGGACAACCGCAGCCTGCGTCTGGCCTTGAGCGACCGCAACGAATTGAGCGCGCGACTGGTCGGCCATTCGACACCGATGCTGCGCCTGCGTGAGCAGATCGGTGCGCTGGCGGCGACCAAGGCTGACGTGCTGATCCTCGGCGAAACCGGCGCTGGTAAAGAGGTGGTTGCCCGCGCGCTGCACGACTTGTCGAGCCGCCGCAACGGCCCGTTCGTGGCGATCAATGCCGGCGCCCTGGCGGAATCGGTGGTGGAAAGCGAGCTGTTCGGTCACGAGCCCGGTGCTTTCACCGGCGCGCAGAAACGCCGCATCGGCAAATTCGAATTCGCCAACGGCGGCACGCTGTTTCTCGACGAAATCGAAAGCATGAGCATGGACGTGCAAGTGAAACTGCTGCGCATGCTGCAGGAGCGAGTCGTCGAGCGTCTGGGCGGCAATCAGTTGATCCCGCTGGACATCCGCGTCATCGCCGCGACCAAGGAAGATCTGCGCCAAGCGGCGGATCAGGGTCGCTTCCGCGCCGACTTGTATTACCGCCTCAACGTCGCGCCGCTGCGCATCCCGCCGCTGCGCGAAAGGGGCGAAGACGCACTGGTGCTGTTCCAGCATTACGCCGATGAAGCCAGCGCCCGTCACGGCTTGCCCCCCCACGAGCTGCAACCGGCACACCGCGCCCTACTGCTGCGCCACACCTGGCCGGGCAATGTACGTGAACTGCAAAATGCCGCCGAACGCTTCGCCCTTGGGCTTGAGCTGGCACTGGACAACAGCGCTGATGGCAGCGGTGGCACGCCGGTAGAAGTGGTCAGTGGCGGCCTCAGCGAGCAAGTGGAAAACTTCGAGAAATCGCTGATCGCCGCCGAACTCGCGCGCTCGCACAGCTCGGTACGCAGCCTCGCCGAAGCCTTGGGTATTCCGCGCAAGACCCTGCATGACAAGCTGCGCAAACACGGTCTGAATTTCGGCGACAGCAGCCACGGGGAAGACAACGAATGAGCAGCGCAAGCGAATACCTGCAAACGGTGCTGCATCACGACATTCCGCTGACCGCCGAGATGGGCCTCAAAGTGCTCGAGTGGCGTGAGCAGCAATTGAGCCTGCACCTGCCACTTGCGCCCAACGTCAATCACAAGAGCACCATGTTTGGCGGCAGCCTCTACTGCGGCGCGGTGCTGGCCGGCTGGGGCTGGTTGCATCTACGCTTGAAGGAAGAAGGGATTACCGACGGACACATCGTCATTCAGGAAGGACAGATCAGTTATCCGCTGCCGGTGACCGGGGACGCCGTGGCCATTTGCCCGGCGCCGGAGGCCGCGGTATGGAAGCGCTTTGTGGCGATGTATCGGCGATACGGACGGGCGCGGTTGACGCTGGATACGCGGATTTTGAATGCGGGAAGCGAGGACGAGGCGGTGAGATTTACCGGGCAGTACGTTTTGCACCGTTGAAGATCAACAGCCCCTCACCCTAGCCCTCTCCCGAGGGAGAGGGAACCGATACGGGGATGCTGCAGATTTTAGTCGACCTGAAACTGCTTCGCCGAATCCACAATCGACTCGATTCTCCGGGTCGATGCATAGCGCCAGACAACTCGGTCGGCTCCCTCTCCTGGGGGAGAGGGCTGGGGTGAGGGGAATTGCGGATCAGGCAGTTAGCCTCGGGCCAGCTCCAACAACCGCCCGCGCCACGCAGCCTTCGCCGGCAGCGCCAGAAAAAACTCGTTCAACAGCGATTCCCGCGCAGGGTAACTGAACGCTTCACCCTTCAAATCCAGTACCTCGCCCCCCGCCCCTTCCAGCACGCCCTGCGCTGCCGCCGTGTCCCACTGCGAAGTCGGCGCCAGTCGCGGATAGCAATCGGCAGCACCTTCAGCCAGCAGGCAAAACTTCAAGGAACTGCCGATATTGGCCAGTTGCAGCTCACCAAGACTGGCGCTCAACCCGGCCAGCAAACGCTCTTGCTCGGGACTTGAATGGCGACGGCTGGCCACCACGGTAAACGCCTCGCCCGGCGCAGGCACATCGCGCACCCGAATCGCTACCGGCGTAGCGCCCTCGTCGCCACGCCATGCACCGAGCCCGGCACCGCCGACGTAAAAACGACCGTTGGTCGGCATCGTCACCACGCCAAATACCACCCGGCCATTTTCGATCAGCGCGATGTTGACGGTGAATTCCTCGCTACCGCTGATGAACTCCTTAGTACCGTCCAGCGGATCCACCAGCCACCAGCGCTGCCAACCGGCGCGCACGCTTTGCGGGATGTCGGCGTCCTCTTCCGAGAGCACCGGAATGCTCGGATCCAGCGCCGTCAGCCCGGCAACGATAAGGTGATGCGCAGCCAGATCGGCAGCCGTCACCGGCGAATCATCGGACTTGGCCGTGACTTCGACGCCTGCACGCCAGAACGGCAGAATCGCCTCGCCAGCCTGTAAAGCCAGCGCAACCACAGGTGCCATCAGCGGATGGGGAAAATTCATCGACGTCTCACTCATAGCTGAACACCCCGCGCTGGCTCAGCAGGTCGCGGGTCAGATACAGCGCCGCCAAGGCGCGGCCCTCGGAAAATTGCGGATTCTGCGCCAGCGCCGACAGTTCGCGCAGGTTGACCTTGTCGACCCGCATCGGCTCCGGCTCATCGCCTTCCAGCCGCTCTTCATACAGGTCGGTGGCCAGCACCACTTGGATTTTCTGGCTCATGTAACCGGGCGACAGCGACAGCTCGGTCAGATGTTCCAACTGGCGCGCGCCATAACCGGCCTCTTCCTTGAGTTCCCGCTCGGCCGCCGCCAGCACATCTTCGCCCGGCTCGATCAGGCCTTTGGGCAGAGACAGTTCGTATTCGTCGGTGCCGCCGCAGTATTCCTCGATCAACACTGCGTGTTCGGCATCAAGCATCGCGACGATCATCACCGCGCCATAACCCGCGCCCTTGCCGACCAGACGCTCGTAAGTGCGCTCCACGCCATTGGAAAATCGCAGCTTGAGTTCTTCGACGCGAAACAGGCGACTGGTGGCGACGATCTCGCGGGCGAGTACGGTGGGTTTCTGGCGCATGCAAAGCTCCTTGGCGTGAACGCGCTACTATAACGCGGCTTTCCCGATTGTTTGCGTCGGATATCTTTTCACCGTTCGAGACGTTGCCATGCCTTCTTTACCGTGGTCCGACATCGATACCGTTCTGCTCGACATGGACGGCACGCTGCTGGATCTGCACTTCGACAACCATTTCTGGCTCGAACACCTGCCCCAGCGCTACGCCGAACTGCACGGCATCAGCCGGGCCATGGCCGAGCTGGAATTGCAGCCGCTGTTCGAACGCCACGCCGGCCAGTTGCAGTGGTACTGCCTGGATTTCTGGAGCGCGGAACTGAAATTGTCGGTGCGTGAACTGAAACAGGAAACCGCCCACTTGATCGCCCTGCGCGCCGATGCCGATACCTTTCTCGATGCAATCAAACGCGCAGGAAAACGGGTGATCATGATCACCAATGCGCACCGCGATTCGCTGTCGTTGAAACTGGAACGGATCGAACTGGCGCCGTACTTCGAGCGGCTGATCAGCTCGCACGACTATGGTTATCCCAAGGAGAACCCGCAGTTCTGGGATGCCTTGCAGGCGAACATCGGTTTTGATCCGGCGCGCAGCCTGTTTATCGACGACACCTTGCCGATCCTGCGCAGTGCACGGGATTTTGGCGTGGCGCACTTGCTGGCGGTGAAAGAACCGGACAGCCGCAGAGGGCCGAAGGACACAGAGGAGTTTGCCGCCGTCGAAGACTACCGCGATCTCATTGCCGGGCTCTGATCCCTGTAGGAGCTGCCGAAGGCTGCGATCTTTTGATTTGCTTTTTTTAAAGTCAAATTCAAAAGATCGTCCGATCGCGGCCCGAGCCTTCGGCAGCTCCTACATGACTGCGTTATTTGGGAATGCGCAGCTTCTGCCCCGGATAAATCTTGTTCACATCCTTGAGCATCGGTTTGTTGGCTTCGAAAATCTTCTCGTACTGGTTGGCATTGCCATAGACGCGCAGTGAAATTGCGCTGAGTGTGTCACCTGCTTTGACCTCGACAAACTCTGCCGCAACCACCACCGGCCCGGTCACGGTGATCTGATCATCCACACTGCCCACGCCAGCAATGTTGCCCACCGCGAGCACAATCTTTTCCTTCTCTTCCTGACTCGCCACCTCACCGGTGATTGTCACCTTGTCGCCATCCACGGTCGCCTGCACGTTGGGATTGCCCAGCCCGACCTTGCTGATATGTTCCTTCAACTGCTCGCTGGCATTGGCGTTTCCGGGAGTCAACAGATCAAGCAGTTTCTCACCGGCTTCTTTGACAAAACTCAAAAGGCTCATCGCATTCACTCCATGTAATAAAGGGTCAGTCGTCCAAGCCTAGACCACCCCAGCCAAACCCGGTTCCAGTCCGACCAATGACGCTGCCGCGCCGCAGGCGGTAGAATCGCCACACCCCGCCAACCGCCCGGAGCGAAGATGGACATCAAGCAGCTGAAATTCCTCATCGCCCTCGACGAAACCCGCCATTTCGGCCAGGCCGCCGCGCGCTGCCACATCACCCAGCCGACCCTGTCGATGCGCTTGCGCAGCCTCGAAGAAGAACTTGATCTGCCATTGGTCAACCGTGGCCAGCGCTTCGAAGGTTTCACCGCGCCGGGCGAGCGCGTGCTGGCGTGGGCGCGCACGGTGCTGGCGGCTTACGACGGCCTGCAGGCAGAAGCGGCGGCCTGTCGCGGTAACCTGATCGGTACGCTGCGCCTGGGCGTGGTGCCGCTGTCGAGCTTCGATCCGTTGCCGCTGATGCAACGTCTGCATGCGGCGCACCCGGAACTGCGCTTCGAACTGTCGTCGCTGAGCTCCGAGCAGGTGCTCGAACACTTGGCGAACAACCGCATCGACATTGGCGTGTCGTATCTGGAGCGCCTGGACAGCGAGCGCTTCGATTCGCTGGCCTTCAACGAGACGCGCATGGGCCTGCTCTATGACGAGCGCTCGTTCAACTTCGGCGAAGAACCCCTGAGCTGGGAATCGCTGATCGAACTGCCGCTGTGCATGCTCACCAGCGGCATGCACTTTCGCCAGTCCATCGACCACAACTTCCACAGCCGTGGCCTGACCCCGCAACCGCTGTTGCAAACCGACGCCGTGCATCAACTGCTGCAAGCAGTACACGGCGGTTTTTGCTGCGCGATCATGCCGCTCGATGGCGGCGCGGAAACCCTTGCTGATCACCTGCGTCTGCAACCGATCGAAAATGCCCACACCCTCGCGCCGCTGGGCCTGATCATGCGCCGTGGCGCGCCGCGTTCAGCGCTGGCGGAAGCCTGTTTCGCGCTTTATCAGAAATCGTCAAAAGACGCTTGATCGACGGCATCTATCGGTAGATCGGTAATAGCGATTAGACGCGACAACTTGCCGCGCCTAGTCTTGACCTAGATCAAACCGTCGGTGATGCCATGAACGCCAAGCGCCCAGCCTGCGCGGCGCCAGCAATTGAAACGCCCGCGCCTGCCGCCAGCCAGACCTACAGCTACAGCGATCTACCCTTTGAGGCATCGGCCAGCACTGCGCTGGCCGAGGAAGTTGCCTTGGCGATCGCCTACAACGGCATCAGCCAGGCAGTGATGCTGGTTACACCGACCGACCTTGAAGATTTCATCGTCGGTTTCAGCCTCGGCAGCGGCATCATCGAAGACTCCAGCGATATCTACGATCTGCAACTGACGGGCGCAGGCTCGGCGCAATACGCGCAGGTGACTATTGCCAACCGCGCGTTCTGGAACCTCAAACAGCAGCGTCGGCAGTTGGCCGGCACCAGCGGCTGCGGACTGTGCGGCGTCGAAGCCGTCGAACAGGCGCTGCCTGAGCTCAAAGTGTTGGCGGGCGCAGCCTTGCCACCGATCGAATGGCTCGACGGTTTGCGCCAGCGCATCGGCGCGTTCCAGCCGCTCGGCCAGCACTGCGGCGCGGTGCATGCTGCGGTGTTCATGAATGCCAGCGGCGAATTGCTGCTCGGCCGCGAAGACATCGGCCGACACAACGCCCTCGATAAGCTGATCGGCGGGTTGATCCGCCAGAAGATTTCTACCGAAGGCGGCCTGGCGATTGTCACCAGCCGTTGCAGCCTCGAATTGATCCAGAAAGTCTTGCGTGCCGGGATCCAGACCCTGGTCAGCCTGTCGGCACCCACCGGCCTGGCCGTGCAATGGGCCCGGCGCCATAACCTCAATCTCATCCACCTGCCGCAGAAAAGTGCGCCGCGGGTGTACAGCCCCGCGATGGAGAATCAAGCGTGAGCCAACATCATCAAGCCGACCAGAAACCTGTCCCGCGCTACAAGCCTTACAAAGGTGCCGCTGGCGGCTGGGGCGCCCTGATCAGTGTGGCCCAGGCGTGGCTGACCAGCGACAACGCCCTGAAAAACCTGCGCATGATGCTCAAGACCAACCAGAACGGCGGTTTCGACTGCCCGGGTTGCGCCTGGGGTGATTCGCCGGAAAGCGGCATGGTCAAGTTCTGCGAGAACGGTGCCAAAGCGGTGAACTGGGAAGCGACCAAGCGTCGCGTCGATGCGAAGTTTTTCGCCAAGCACAGCGTCACTTCCCTGCTGGAGCAGAGCGATTACTGGCTGGAATATCAGGGCCGCCTGACCGAGCCGATGGTCTACGACGCCGAGTCCGATCGCTACAAGCCGATCAGTTGGGAAGATGCCTTCGCCCTGATCGGCAAGCACCTGCGCAATCTGCCAAGCCCGGATCAGGCCGAGTTCTACACCTCGGGACGCGCCAGCAACGAAGCGGCGTATCTGTATCAGCTGTTCGTGCGAGCTTACGGCACCAACAATTTTCCTGACTGCTCGAACATGTGCCACGAGGCCAGCGGCGTGGCGTTGGCGCAGAGCGTCGGTGTCGGCAAAGGCACGGTGACCTTCGACGACTTCGAACACGCCGACGCGATTTTCGTCTGGGGCCAGAACCCCGGCACCAACCATCCGCGCATGCTCGAACCGTTGCGTGAAGCGGTGAAACGCGGCGCCCAGGTGGTGTGCATCAACCCGCTGAAAGAGCGCGGTCTGGAGCGTTTCCAGCATCCCCAGCACCCGATCGAAATGCTCACCAACGGCGACAAGCCGACCAACACCGCGTACTTCCGCCCGGCACTCGGCGGCGACATGGCGGTGCTGCGCGGCATGGCCAAGTTCCTCCTGCAATGGGAACGCGATGCGCAGAAGGCAGGCGAGCCGGCGGTGTTCGACCATGATTTCCTCAATGCCCACAGCGCTAACGTGCTGGAGTATCTGGCCATCGTCGACGACACCTCGTGGGAGCAGATCGTCGAGCAGTCCGGCCTGACCCTGGTCGAGATCGAACAAGCTGCGCGCATGTACGCCAAAGGCAAGAACGTGATCATGTGCTGGGCCATGGGCATCACCCAGCACCGTCATTCGGTGCCGACCATTCAGGAAATCGCCAACCTGATGCTGCTGCGCGGCAATATCGGCAAACCTGGCGCCGGTCTGTGCCCGGTGCGTGGTCACAGCAACGTGCAGGGCGACCGCACCATGGGCATCAACGAGCGTCCACCGGTGGCGTTCCTCGACTCGCTGGAGCGTCGCTTCCAGTTCAAGGTGCCGCGCCACAATGGCCACAACGTGGTCGAGGCGATTCATGCGATGGCCGAAGGTCGCGCCAAGGTGTTCATCGGCTTGGGCGGCAACTTTGCCCAGGCCACGCCGGACAGCTCGCGCACCTTCGAAGCGCTGAGCAACTGTGACCTGACTGTGCAGATCAGCACCAAACTCAACCGCAGCCACCTCGCTCACGGTAAAGACGCGCTGATCCTGCCGTGCCTGGGCCGTACCGACATCGACATCCAGACCGAAGGCCCGCAAGCGGTCACCGTGGAAGACTCGTTCAGCATGGTCCACGCGTCCAACGGCCAGTTGCAGCCGCTGTCGAACCAGATGCGCTCGGAACCGTCGATCATCGCCGGCATCGCTGCCGCCACTCTCGGCAGCCAACCGGTGGACTGGAACTGGCTGGTAGCCGATTACGGGCGCATTCGCGAACTGATCGCCGACACCATCCCGAGTTTCAAAGACTTCAACGACAAGATCAAAAACCCGGGCGGCTTCTATCTGGGCAATTCCGCCGGGGCACGCAAGTGGAATACGCCATCAGGCCGGGCCAACTTCCGCGCCAACCAGTTGCCGGAAGATCTGGTTCACGAACGCACCCGCGCCACCGGCCAGGTGCCGGATCTGATCCTGCAATCGATGCGTTCCCACGATCAGTACAACACGACGATCTATGGTCTCGACGACCGCTACCGTGGCGTGAAGGGCCAGCGTGACGTGCTGTTCGCCAACGAGGCCGACATCATTCGTCTGGGCTTCCGTCCGGGACAGAAGGCCGACATCGTGTCGATCTGGGACGACGGTCGCGAGCGCCGGGTGAAAGGTTTTACATTGTTGGCGTTCGACATTCCTGCGGGGCAGGCGGCGGCGTACTATCCGGAAGTCAATCCGCTGGTGCCGCTGGAGAGCACTGGCGATGGCAGCCACACGCCGACGTCGAAGTTCATTGCGATCCGGCTGGAAGCGGCGAGTGAGACGGGGTTGATCATGGCTAAATCCGCTTAACCGCGGAGCCAGATCCGGCCCCTTCGCGAGCAGGCTCGCTCCCACAGTTGGAATGCATTTCAAATGTGGGAGCGAGCCTGCTCGCGAAAGCCATCGACCTGTCAACAGATCTGCCGTGGCAAAGATTTTCGACCGCCCACAAAAAAGGCCGTTTCTGCATGAAAACGGCCTGTCCGAAGTAGCTAAAGACCGGCGAAAATCGGTTAAGTTCCGGTGAAAAAACAGTAACTTGCATTATTGTATACAAGTCGTGTTATTCGTCGGATTTTGATTGTCACGCCCATTGCAGAGCCTCAGGATCGGCGCCGTCATCCCTTTGAGGCTCATCCTCTATGAAGTTCTCCTCGATTCTCTTGTTGTCCCTTGGCCTGGTCAGTGGCTTCGCTTCTGCCGGAGGCACCACCGAAGCAGGTGTGGGCGGCGCATTGGGCGGGGTTCTTGGCTCGGTCGTCGGTCAATCGTTAGGCGGCAATACAGGTTCCACCATCGGCGCAGCCCTGGGCGGCGCGGGTGGTAGTGCGGTCGGCGCAGACAAGCGCAGCCGTGGCGAAGCAGCCATTGGTGGTGCACTGGGTGCAGCCGGCGGTAACGTGGTTGGCCGCAGTCTCGGCGGCACCACCGGCAGCCTGATCGGCTCCGCCGCTGGTGGCGGTGCAGGCGGCGCGCTGGGTAACTACATGGGCAACAAGAGCGACGATGATGATCGTCGCTACGACCGTCGCCATGATGACCGTCGCTACTACCGCGACCGTGGTCATCCAGGTCGCGGCCATGCCTACGGCCACCGCAAGCATCACAAGTACTATCGCCACCACTAAGGCGAAGGCTTGAACAAAAAATCGCAGCTTTTTAGCTGCGATTTTTTTTGCGCGTCTAGACCACCAGCCGCTCCAGCGCCCCACGCAAACCTGCCGGAATCGGCACCGGCTGATTGCTCGCCCGATCGACAAACACATGCACGAACCGCCCCGCCGCACACGCCTCGCTTTCGCCAACCTTGAACACAGCCAGTTCGTATTGCACCGAACTGTTGCCCAGCTTGCCAACCCGCAGCCCGATCTCGATCAGATCGGGGAAAGCGATCGAGGCAAAGTAATCGCAGGCGGAACTGACCACGAATCCCACCACTTCGCCGTCATGAATATCCAGGCCACCGACCTGAATCAGATAAGTGTTCACCGCCGTGTCGAAGAAGCTGTAGTAGGTAACGTTGTTGACGTGACCGTAGGCGTCGTTGTCGTGCCAGCGTGTGGTGATGGGCTGGAAGTGGGGGTAGTCGCAGCGTTGATTCATGCAGGGTTCTCGCATTCTCTTAATTGAATTTGATCATGATGACGAACACTTTACCTGTGGGAGCGGGCTTGCCCGCGAAGCCGTCAGCACAGCCGACCGGTGTCAACGATCAGCAAACCCCTTCCCCTGCGCCGCCAGTTCGCCAATCAGCCGCGCCGGCTTCCACTGATCGCCCTGGCGTGTCTCCAGCGCCAGCAAGCGCTGATGGATATCCGCTAGCCCCTGCTGATCCGCCCACGCCATCGGCCCACCCTTTTCTGCTGGAAAACCATAGCCGTTCAAGTACACCAGATCGATGTCGTGGGCCGAGCCGGCAATGCCTTCCTGCAGAATTTTCGCGCCTTCGTTGACCAGCGCCAGCAAACAGCGCTCGAGGATTTCTTCAGGACCGATGTCGCGACGCTGGAAACCCAGGTCTTCGCTGACTCGCAGCACCAGCGCGTCCACTTCGGGATCATGCTCGGCCTGGCGACTGCCCGGCTCATAGTGGTAGTAGCCGTTGCCGGACTTCTGCCCGAACCGACCCATCTCACACAGGCGGTTATCCACCTGAACCTCGGGCGCATCCTGCCCCTTGCCAGCTAGCTGCCGAGCACGCCATTCCAGATCGATGCCGACCACGTCGTACATGCGAAACGGCCCCATGGCGAAGCCGAAACCTTGCAGCGCGGCATCCACCTGCTGTGGATAAGCACCTTCGAGGAGCATCTTGCGCGCTTCCAGTACATACGGATGCAGCATGCGGTTGCCGATAAAACCGTGGCAGTTGCCCGACACTACGCTGACCTTGCCCATGCGCTTGCCGAGTGCCAGCGCGGCCTCCAGCGCCGCTGGCGAGGTCTGCGCACCGCGAACGATTTCCAGCAGTTTCATGATGTGCGCCGGGCTGAAGAAGTGCAGACCCAGCACCTGTGCCGGGCGCCGGGTCGCAGCTGCGATGGCGTCGATGTCCAGCGCCGAGGTGTTGCTCGCCAGCAGGGCCTCAGGCTTGAGCAGGCCATCCAGCTCGCGAAAGATCTTCTGCTTCAGTTCGAGGTTCTCGTACACCGCTTCGATCACCAGATCGACGTTGCGGATCGCCGCGTAATCCGCCGCTGCAGATACGCGAGCCATTCGCGCATCCGCCTCGGCCTGATCAATGCGGCCCTGGCGCACGTTGTGTGCATAAGTTTGCGCGACCGTCGTCAGCGCCTGCTCAAGCATCTGTGGATTGTTATCCACCCATTGCACGTTCACGCCAGCATTGGCCAGGCACATGACGATGCCACGGCCCATGGTGCCCGCGCCGATCACGGCAGCCTGCTGAATCTCGAAGCTTGTCTGGCTCATGTTGTTCTCTTGTGGGTGGCCCAAAGACAGATTCCAACCTTAGTCAGGCAACGGCGGTTTTTGAAGTTTATTAGCGTGATGATCGACATTCAGCGGATGGATGCAGCGACCACAGACTCTCTGCTTAATCGAGCAAGTGACTGTCCGCCCACTCGCGGACCTCTGCGTAGGGATACTCTTCCAACGCAGCAAAACCCGGTATCGCCCGCGCCTTGAGTTTGGTGAACAACGGCACGCTGATTCCGCACAGGAACCGTGTCAGGCGTTCGGCCGTCGGAAGGCTGCCTGTGTGCTGCTCATGCCTGTGGATAAATTCACGACACAGCTGCGCGAAGTTTTTATCCACAAGCGGCGGCAATGGCGGCGGCTCCGGCAACCGCGCGATCTGGCCGTGACATACCGAACAATGGCCGCAATGTTCAGGGGCATTGTGGTCACCGAAATACTCGGCCAGGCGATAACCCAGGCAGCGTTCGGTGGCGAACACCTCAAGCATGGCGTGAATTCGCGCCACTTCAGTCTCTTCGTGACGAGTGAAGTACTCGTGCAGCTCAGCGCTCAGGGCGTCGCTGGCAAAATCACTGTGCAGCAGGCTGTAAACCTCGGTCATTTGCTTGCTTTCAAGCTCGACCCAGCCTTTTTCCTGGAAGTAATCAAGCGCTGTCACCACGCGATTGCGCTCGGCGGAATACTGCGAATACATCGCCTCGAAATCCACCGTGGCCCAGGTGCGCGCTCGCGTGGACGTTCTGATGATCGCCGCAACGAAATCCCTGCGCTCGCCTTCGAAGCGCTGGAGCAATGCTTCAGGCTCAAGCAGATATTTGAAGCGGTATTCAGCGTAATAAGCGTAGCGCGGCGCGATCAGGCCCCGCAGTTCCAGCTGCACCAGCAAAGTCTTCAACGGCAACGAGCGAATGTTGCTCTGATCCGCCAGTGGCCCAAGCAGAAATTCCCATTGCCCTTCCGGGACCGAGGCTTTGAGTTCATCGAGCACATAGCGAATCCCGTCGCGCTCGGGCGTATCACCGTAGACGAAGTTTTCCAGCACATTGAGGCTGTCGCGATTCGCTAGTACCAGGCAGTCGGAGGGCTGTCCGTCGCGTCCGGCGCGGCCGATTTCCTGGCTGTAGTTTTCGATGGATTTGGGCAGATCGAAATGCACGACGTTACGGATGTCGCTCTTGTCGATGCCCATGCCGAAGGCAATGGTGGCGACAATGCAATTGGACTGCCCGGCCATGAAGCGACGTTGAATGTCTTCACGCTGATCGTGGGGCAAACCTGCGTGGTATGCCTCGGCCTGAATTCCGTTGCGTTGAAGATGCTCGGCGATGTGCTCGGCGGTCTTCTGCAACGTCACGTAGACAATGCTCGGTTGCCCGGGACGCTCGCTCATCCATTCGACCAGACGCCGGCGCTTGTCCTGACCGCGTACAGGCTCGACCAGCAGGTTGAGGTTGGGCCGATAGAAACCGGTGGTCACTACATCGTCCGGAGATATGGCGAATTTGGCCTGCATGTCGGCGATGACTTTTGGTGTCGCCGTGGCGGTGAGCAGCAAGGCCTGCGGGATGTTGAACTGACGTTGGTAGTCCGGCAATTTCAGGTAGTCCGGCCGAAAGTTGTGGCCCCATTCGGAAATGCAGTGAGCTTCGTCGACTACCAGCAACGAGATCGGCACCTGCTGCAGAAAATTGCGGAAGCGTTCATTTTTCAGGCGTTCGACGGAGATCATCAGAATCTTCAATTCCCCCGAACGCGCACGGGCCATGACGTCGTTGGTATCCTCGCGGCTCTGCGCCGAATCGATACTGCCTGCGGAGATACCGTGGCGCTTGAGAAACGCCAGTTGATCCTGCATCAACGCCAGCAACGGCGAAACCACCAATGTCAGGTGTGGCAGTAAAAGCGCCGGCAGCTGATAGCAAAGCGATTTGCCGGAGCCGGTGGGAAAGATCGCCGCCGCGGAGCGCCCCGCCAGGACCGCGCTGACAGCGGCCTCCTGACCGGGGCGAAACTGTGGATAACCAAAAACCTGTTCCAGGGTGTGGTGCATTTACTGTCACTCCTTTGACTGGTGCCATGCCCAAAGCCTAGCGGGCGATTGCAGCGAGTCGAGAAAAGGTCGGGGTTGAATCGATACTGAATGATACATGGGAAGCGAAAACCAAGCGTTTAACAATCAAAGCGCCTCGACATACTTTCGAAAAGCTCAGCTACATATATATAACAAACTTCACATTACAAACGCAGACACAACAACGCCCTTTATTTTTAACACCGCCTAAAACTAACTTGACTGCTCTTATACATAAGCAAGAGCAACGAAATGACAACTTTAACAATCTTTTTCTGCGGCACCGGCTCCAACAAGTTTGATGACAAACATAAAAACTTCTGGGACGGCGAAATCGTTTCTACGCTCGCTGCACACCACAGCGGACGCGAATTTGCCGAGTGGATCGTCGTCGACGGCCCTGGCAGCGGCAATCTGCAAGCCGACGACCTTTTCACCAAGACCTCTGAATACGGCTTGTCCGGCACGCTGTTCGGCAAAGGCTGGGATGAAAACGTGCAGCACGCGTTGAATATCATCAAAGGCAAATGCGATTGGCAACGTAAACAACTTACCGAGGCAGAATATAACCGTCTGAAAGCCGCAGGCATTCCTATTGAAGATGTAAAAGAGGAAGGTTCCTGGTTCTGGCGCCAGTATAACTATGGCGACCGAAGTATCACGCAACAGAAGTTGCAGGAACAGATCATCAAGACTTTCCGCAAGGACGGCATTATTCCGACGCGTGTCAATCTGCTCGGCTGGAGCCGGGGTGGTATCAGTTGCCATATGCTTGCCAATGCAATGTCCAGGGACGCTGCGCTCAAACATATTCCGGTGAATATCTTTGCGATTGATCCAGTCCCGGGAATTGGCAACTTCCAGGAAAACCGCGTCAAACTCGAATCCAACGTCAAGGAATACATCGCCTTCTATGCCCGCGACGAGCGCTCAAAAGGCTTCAGCTGCGTGATCCCGCAAACCGCTACCGGCACCAGGACTTCGATCTATCCAATGGCCGGTCGCCACGCCACCCTTGCTGGCAACGCCACGGCGCTCGGCGGCGAGCCCATCAACAGCAGCGACCTCAATGCGCTGATCGAGCCCGGCCGCATCGTTCGCCATCTGGCGGAAACCTGCCTCAAGCGCTGGGGCGTGCCACTGAGCAAAACCCTCAACCTGAGCGATGCCGACCTACTGCGCTTCACCGGCACCATCGTCAGCGACGAAGCCCGCTACAAGAAGATGCACAGCCAGTCCTACACCTATTTCACCGAACTGGACAAAGGCGAGCGCTATGTCTCACTGGGCAGCAAAGGCATGCCGTTTTCAGCAGTCAAAGGCACGATCTACCGCCCGGAAACCGGACTGACCACAAGCCTGCTGGATATTTCTGGCTACCAACATTTGCGTTGAAAAGCGTTTAAGAATCGGTAGCAACGTCTGGCGAATTGTTCGTCCCGTTCCTACTTCACGCGATGCCTTGTCGGCTATCACGAGGTGGTGGTGCGAACCTATAGTCATGGGTGTCACTGCTTTGGTCAGCGACACCCACATCACCCACGCTCTGTATCCGCTGACACAGGACGGCTGCGACCTGCTGCAAGTCCGAAAGCCCCGGCCCAGCAACAAACGAAACATCATCGCTGCACACGGCGTATCCAACATCAGGAGTCAAATTTTGCAAACTACTATTGATTGCGTACGATGGGAGCCATTACTCATCGAAGGGCTCGCATCTATGACCAGCACCGAAATCATCGATCACAGCACCCTCCTTCGCTTGGTCGAAAACGGTTCTGTGAGCGGCACAATCATCGTCGCGAAACCAGGAGGCTGGTCGGTCGAGATTCGGCAAGGCAGCCGTAAATGCGCACTGACAGCACAACGCAGTGGTCAGGCGCGCCTGTTCAAGAAGCTGGAGACGCTGGTGACCTATCTGCAGGGCTTGGGCATCAGCCAGTTCAACGTGGATGCCTCCGGTTATGACCCGTTGCAACTGAAAACCTACGCCCGGCCGGATCGCTCTGAAGCATTGAAACAAGCCCATGAAGCGGCCGCTTATGAGGAATGGTTCAAGCGACAGGTGCAGATCAGCATCGATGATCCAAGGCCAAGTATCAGCGATGAAGATGCTCGCCGAATATTCGCCGCCAAGCGTGATGCCCTGCGTCAACGAGGGCGCTGATGAAGTTGGTCTGGCGCCCGGAAGCGCTTGCTGACCGTGACCGGATAATGGATCGAATCGGTCAGGACAACCCAGACGCTGCTGCGGATCTCGATGAAATGTTCGAATCAAAAGGGGAAATAGCAAGACAGCGCCCAACCTTGTACCGAAAGGGCAGGGTCCTCGGAACACGTGAAATCGTTGCGGCCGCCAACTACGTCATCGTCTACGCAATCAAAAAAGACCGGGTGGAAGTGCTGCGTGTCATGCATGCACGGCGGCAATGGCCTTAGCTAGAGGATCATTTTGCAGTAATGTTAAGTGGCATTACTCTGGCCGTATCACGCCAAAAATGAATGAATACTGCTACACGGCAAGTGACGAATCGCCGTTGAGATGAGCTTACCCAAATCTTCGCCCATGAAAAAACCGCCCCAAAGGGCGGTTTTTTATTCACCGCAAACCACTACTTACAACTTCGGCCCAGCCGCCTTGATCGCGTCGCTCACTTCGAACTTCTTGAAGTTCTCGATGAACAGACCGGCCAATGCTTTCGCTGCCTCGTCGTACGCAGCCTTGTCAGCCCAGGTGTTGCGTGGATTGAGCAGGTTGGTGTCGACGCCCGGGACCGCCAGAGGCACGTCGAGGTTGATGGTGTCGAGGTGCTCGGTGGCGGCACCGATCAGCGCGCCGCTCTGGATCGCTGCGATCACCGCGCGGGTGGTCGGGATGTTGAAGCGTTGGCCGACGCCGTAGCCGCCGCCGGTCCAGCCGGTGTTGACCAGGTAGACCTTGGAGCCGAAGCCGCGGATGCGCTTGATCAGCAGTTCGGCGTATTCGCCAGCCGGACGCGGGAAGAACGGTGCGCCGAAGCAGGTGGAGAAGGTCGACTTGATGCCGCTGCCCGAACCCATTTCAGTCGAGCCCACCAGTGCGGTGTAGCCGGACAGGAAGTGGTAGGCCGCTTGCTCTTCGTTGAGGATCGACACTGGCGGCAGCACGCCGGTCAGGTCGCAGGTCAGGAAGATCACCGCGTTTGGCTCGCCACCCAGGTTCTTCTCGGAACGCTTGGCAACGTGCTCCAGCGGGTAGGCGGCGCGGCTGTTCTGGGTCAGGCTGACATCGGCGTAGTCGGCGTGCTTGGCGTCGTCGATAACGACGTTCTCCAGCACCGCACCGTGCTTGATGGCTTTCCAGATGACCGGCTCGTTCTTCTCGGAGAGGTCGATGCACTTGGCATAGCAACCGCCTTCGATATTGAACACCACGCCTTCGCCCCAGCCGTGTTCGTCGTCACCGATCAGGTAACGGCTTTCGTCGGCCGACAGGGTGGTTTTACCGGTGCCCGACAGACCGAAGAACAGGGTCACGTCGCCGTCTTCGCCGATGTTGGCAGCGCAGTGCATTGGCAGCACGTCAGCGGCCGGCAGCATGAAGTTCTGCACCGAGAACATGGCTTTCTTCATCTCGCCGGCGTAACGCATGCCGGCGATCAGCACTTTCTTCTGCGCGAAGTTGATGATCACGCAACCATCGGAGTTGGTGCCGTCACGCTCAGGCACGCACTCGAAGTTGGCGACGTTGAGCACTTGCCATTCTTCACGGCCAGCCGGGTTGTACTGGGCCGGGTTGATGAACAGGCAACGACCGAACAGGTTCTGCCAGGCAGTCTGCGTGGTCATTTTCACGGCCAGGTAGTGATCTTCCGCCGCGCCTACATGCACGTGGGAAACGAAGTGCTCTTGCGCGTTGTTGAAGGCCTCGACGCGAGCCCACAGGGCATCGAACTTGTCGGCCGGGAACTTGCGGTTGATCGGGCCCCAGGCGATAGCAGCCTGGGTGGAAGGCTCTTCAACGATGAAACGGTCGACTGGCGAACGGCCGGTGCGGTGACCGGTGCGAACAACCAGAGCGCCGGTATCGGCAAGCTCGCCTTCACCGCGATTCAGGGCTTCTTTTACCAGATCATCAACACTCAGATCGGTGTACACGGCGTTATTGGCTTGCGTCATGAGGTTCCCCGTCGGCCAGTGGCCGAGTGTGCTCCAAACGTTTTGTAGTAGAAAGTCGTGCACTACTACCGCGAAAAAAGTGGGCCGGATTATGCCAGAAAAGCCCAAAAAGAGTAGGGTCCTCCCGTCGTAACGGCGATATTCCGTCATTCCGCAGTGAATTTACCTGCGCTGAACCGTTTTAGTGACGGGTATCTGACGGCGTATCGA
The DNA here is from genome assembly GCF_004307505.1 of Pseudomonas sp. Sample_11. Taxonomy (NCBI): domain Bacteria; kingdom Pseudomonadati; phylum Pseudomonadota; class Gammaproteobacteria; order Pseudomonadales; family Pseudomonadaceae; genus Pseudomonas; species Pseudomonas sp. Sample_11. The sequence continues at coordinate 26,138 of NZ_RCOD01000067.1, read as the reverse complement.
CGCCCGCGCCAGCGAACAATTGAGCAATATCGGCCGCGTCGAACAGGTACTGCTGATTGCAGAACTGGCAATCGATCTCGACTTTGCCGCCCTGCTCGGCTGCCAGCGCCAGCGCATCTTCCAGCCCAAGACTGACCAGCGCATTGCCGGAGCGTTCCCGCGAGCAACTGCAACTGAAGCGCAAATGCTGCACATCGAACAGGCGCACTTGTTCTTCGTGGTACAGGCGATGCAGGACGGTTTCGTTGTCCAGGCTCAGCAGCTCATCGGCGCTCAGAGTGCTGGCCAACGCGGTGAGGTGCTGCCAGCTGGCGGCGCGATCCTCTTCGTCTTTCAAGCGATCGGCGGGGAGTTGTTGCAACAGCATGCCGCGGGCACGACGACCGTCGGCGAACAGCTTGAAACGCGTGCCAACCTGCTGCGACATGACGAAATAGTTGGTGAAACAGTCCGACAGTGTTTCGCCGTCGAGATCGACAATGCCCTGATAGCGCTGGCCAACAGTCGGGTCGACGGTGAGGGCCAGAACGCCGTCCGGCATCAGATCGCTGAGGGTGGCGTCTGCGGCGATCTGCTCGGCGTTGTAACGCGCCAGACCACGGATCTCACGCTCGCTGGAGCACTCGATCATCAGCAGCGGAATCGGCCCTTCCGAGCGTGCCTGCAAAATCAGCAAGCCATCGAACTTGAGCGTGCCGACCAGCAACGAAGCGGCCGCCATCAGTTCGCCGAGCAACTGCGCGACAGGTTCCGGGTACGGGTGTTTGGCGAGGACTTCAGCGTAGCTGCGCTCCAGCGCTACCAGTTCGCCGCGAGTGTCGCTGTCATCGAAGATGAAGCGTTGAGTGAAATCGGTATCCGCTAGGTCGGTCATAGGTCTGGGTATCTGAATGTGATGACAAAATGATTACAAAACGTGAAAATTTGCGCTTGCTGGCACTTTTTTTGGTGCCGGCGCTTTTTCGCCATGGGAGGCATTTTATGAACAATCCGGGTTTGTTCCAATCAAGGTGGAACCTCGGCCGGCTGGTTCTGTGTAACGTAGTGCCGTTGGCGCTACTGGCTTTCTGGTTATGGCCTACCGGCCAGATGCTGTGTGTGATTTTCGACGAGTGGCTGTTCCGCTCGCTGAATGCACCGCTGGCCAGCAACCCGATATGGCTCCACATTTGGGCAATTGCAAGTCTGCGCCCGTTCGACATCGTCGTCGGACTGATTCTGCTGACGCTGCTGATCAAGGGCGACTGGGTCTTCAGGGCGATCGACGTGCGTCGCGCGTTCTTCGGTTTTTTCTCGATCCTGCTGCTGATGGTGGTGATCCGCGCGCTGTTTTCCAAATTCGCCGATCACATGGGCTGGCAGCACAGCAGCCCGTCAATGGTGCTTGAGGGCGCCGTGCACATCAGCGATTACTTTCCGCACCTGGAAAAAACCTGGGAGCTGAAGGACCGTTCCGGCCAGAGTTTCCCCGGTGATCATGCCTCAGTGTTGTTGATCTGGGCGTTGTTCATGGGCGTGTTCAGCCGCACCGTCGGACAATTTCTAACAGTATGGGGTCTGGCCGTGTTGTTCATGCTGCCGCGTCTGGTGGCCGGCGCGCATTGGGGTCAGGACGACTACATCGGCGGCGTGCTGCTGGCGGTGTGGGCGTTGGGCTGGGGTTACTACACACCGTTTGCCTATCACGCGGCGAACTTCTGGTTGAAGCTGACCGCGCCGGTTTTCGCGTTGCTGGGCAAGCTGCCGATGGTGTCGCGGATGAGTGTAATTTCCGCCCGGTAAATGGTGGAGCCTCGAAAAGATCGCAGCCTTCGGCAGCTCCTACAGGGATCGCATTCCAACTGTAGGACCTGCCGCAGGCTGCGATCTTTTTACTCGTCGTTGCTACCGCGAAACTTGAACAGATCACGCCGCTGTTTCTTGCTCGGCTTGCCATCGGTGCTCACGCCCAACGATCCCGCCTTGCGCATCGCCGCAGCTGCTTCACGCTTGGCAACACTCGCCTCGGTCTCGGCATACAAGGTCTGCGCCTCGGGTGCGCCACGACGCACGATCGACAATGCCTCGACCCTCACCGTGCGCACTTCGAAGCCGGTACGAATCTCGAACTCATCACCGATGCGCGGCTCCTTGCCAGGTTTGCAGCGCTCGCCACGGCAATGCACCTTGCCACTTTCAATGGCGGCTTTGGCCAATGCACGGGTCTTGTAGAAACGCGCTGCCCATAGCCATTTATCGAGACGGACCTTGTCGTCCTCCTCCTGCTTCTGTCCCATATGAATTCCTCGCTCAGCCAGTAGTCGGAACTGTACTACCGTTTCTGTCGGGCGCAAGAACTCAGCCCTCCAGATAGACTGTGATCTTCGCCGCCTGACCGGCCTGGAGTGACCGCGTGACTAAATTTCCAACTTCGTTGACCTCACCCAAGGGCGGTTGCCAGGGCTGCCAGCAGAGCGAACCGCTGGATTTCGATTTTGCCTTCGCCTACCAGCCGATCGTCGATCTGCGCGATGAATCGGTGTTTGCCCACGAAGCGTTGGTAAGAGGCGTGGCCGGGGAAGGTGCACTGTCGGTGTTAAATCAGGTTACAGAAGACAACCGCTACCGTTTCGACCAGCTCTGCCGGACCCGCGCCATCGAAGGCGCGGCGAGCCTTAATATGCAGACACACTTGTCGATCAACTTTTTGCCCAACGCCGTCTACCGTCCAGAGCTATGCATTCGCAGCACACTGGAGGCCGCACGCAAACACAACTTTCCGATCGACCGACTGATTTTCGAAACCCTGGAAATCGAGCACGTAGATAATTATCGCCATTTGACCAATATTCTGCGTGAATACCGCGAATTCGGCTTCAAGACCGCCATCGACGATTTCGGTGCCGGTTATTCGGGGCTCAATCTGCTGGCTGATTTCCAACCGGACCTGATCAAACTCGACATGGCGCTGATCCGCGATGTTGACCAGGACCGTGTCCGTCAGGTGATCGTGCGGGGGATTGTCACAATGTGTGCGGAGTTGGACGTTACAGTCATTGCCGAAGGCATAGAAAGCGCCGGGGAACGGGATTTCCTCGCGGACTGTGGAATATTTCTGATGCAGGGCTACTGGTTCGCCAGACCTGCATTCAAAGCGTTGGCCCAGGTGCCGGACGAGGCCTGGAAGCGTTAACCCTTGGTTTTTTTCTTTGAAGACATTTGATCATTTGACCGTTGTCGGTCTGCGCGAGTGGGTGGCGCTCCCGGGCCTGGGAGTCGCGGGCCTGCGCGCAAAAATCGACACCGGCGCCAGCACCTCCAGCCTGCACGCCACCGATATCGAACCGTTCGAACGCGACGGCGAGAAATGGGTGCGCTTCACTGCGCATCTCGGCACCGTGGTGCAGTTGCGTCACCGGCGCTGCGAAGCGCCACTGGTCACGCGCAAAACCATCAAGAGTTCCAATGGCCATGCCCAGGTGCGCTATGTGATCAGCACCACGCTGGCCCTCGGTGATCGGGTCTGGCCGGTGGAGTTCACCCTGGCCTGCCGCAAGTCCATGCGCTATCGCCTGTTGCTCGGTTCCAAAGCCCTGATCGATGGCCAGTTGGTGGTCAATCCGGGCATCAAGTATGTACAAGACAAGCCGGTGTTCCCGGTATCTACCTCCTCCACAGGTGTTGCATGAAGATCGCTGTGCTGTCGCGTAATCCGCGTCTGTATTCCACCCGCCGTCTGGTCGAAGCCGGAATCGAGCGCGGGCATGAAATGGTGGTGATCGACACCTTGCGCGCCTACATGAACATTGCCAGCCACAAGCCGCAGATCCATTACCGCGGCAAACCGCTGGAAGGTTTCGACGCGGTGATCCCGCGGATCGGCGCGTCGGTGACGTTCTACGGCTGCGCGGTGTTGCGTCAGTTCGAAATGATGGGTGTGTTCCCGCTCAACGAGTCGGTGGCGATTGCCCGCTCGCGGGACAAATTGCGTTCGCTGCAGCTGCTGTCGCGGCGCGGAATCGGTTTGCCGGTCACCGGTTTTGCCCACTCGCCGGACGACATCCCCGACCTGATCGCCATGGTCAACGGCGCACCGCTGGTGATCAAGGTACTCGAAGGCACTCAGGGCATCGGCGTGGTGCTGTGCGAAACCGCGACGGCGGCAGAGTCGGTGATCGAAGCGTTCATGGGCCTGAAGCAGAACATCATGGTTCAGGAATACATCAAGGAGGCCGGCGGCGCGGATATCCGCTGCTTCGTGGTCGGCGACAAGGTGATCGCGGCAATGAAGCGCCAGGCCAAACCGGGCGAGTTTCGTTCCAACCTGCATCGCGGCGGCAGCGCCAGCCTGATCAAGATCACACCGGAAGAGCGCATGACCGCGTTACGCGCTGCCAAGGTCATGGGCCTGGCGGTGGCGGGTGTGGATATCCTGCGCTCCAATCACGGTCCGCTGGTGATGGAAGTGAACTCGTCGCCGGGACTGGAAGGCATCGAAACCACTACGGGCAAGAATGTCGCCGGGATCATCATCGAGCATCTGGAAAAGAATGGCGGGCCGAATATGACCCGCACCAAGGGCAAGGGGTAGAGAAGCAGCTGCTAGCGGCAAGCTTCAAGCGGCAAGTGAAATCGCTCTTGCTTGTAGCTTGTAGCTTGTAGCTTGTAGCTGCTTCTAAACCGCATCTCGGGGCAACATCAACCCCAGCGGCAATCTCACGCGGGCTTCAAGCCCACCCCCGGACCGGTTGCGCAATTCGACGTTGCCGCCATGCATCGCCGCAATCCTTTTCACGATCGCCAGCCCCAGCCCGGTGCCTTTGCCACCGCGAGCCCGATCACCTCGGGTAAACGGGTTGAAGATCGCTTCAAGCTCGGACGGATCAATCCCCGCGCCACGGTCCATCACGCTCAGGACCACATACGGCGCGCTGGTATCTCCGGACACATAAGCCGCGACCTCAACACCGGTGCCGGCATGGTTCAAGGCGTTGCCGATCAGGTTGTTGAGCAGGCGTTTCATCGACACTCGACGCAGCGGAAACGGCTGGATCGGTTCCAGGCGCAGGCGCACTTTCTCTTCGTTCTGGTTGTACGGCGCGGCGACTTCGCGCACCAGATCGCTGAGGTCGACCTCTTCCACCGACTCGTCTCGACCATCGCGAATGAACGCGAGGAACTGGTCGAGAATCGCATCCATGTCTTCGATGTCGCGGACCATGTCGTCGGTGAGGTCGGTGTGATCGCCCATCAGTTCCAGCGACAGGCGCAAGCGCGTCAGCGGTGTACGCAAGTCGTGGGAAACCCCGGCCAGCATCAGCTCGCGCTCACGCCCGGCCTGTTCGACGTCCTCGGCCATCTGGTTGAAGGCGCGATAAACCTCGGTCATTTCGCTCGGCGTATCACTGATCGGCAGGCGCACGCTGCGGCCCTGGCCGAGTTGCCGCGCGGCATACACCAAGCGCTTCAACGGCTGGTTGAGCTGGCTGACGAAAATCCATGCCGACGCCGTCGACAACAGGCCGATGGCGAGGAACCAGCCGAGCACGTTCCAGATTTTCTGGCCGCGCAACGGATGCGGATACAGCGGTACTTTCAGCCAGCCATCGCCCAGGCTCGGTGCCCTCACCCACAGTGCCGGCGGCGAATGCATGCGCAAACGCACCTCGGTGTCGGCACCCAGTTCCGCCTGCATCTGCCGCTGATAGATTTCGCTGTACGGCCAGTGCTGCTCGCCTTCCGGCACACCGGCGCCGACCACACGAATCAGGGTCGCGGCATCGGCAATTTTTGCGCGGTTCTCTTCGTCGGCGGCCCAATAGGCGCGCAGCGTCAGAGCGACACCATGGCTGTATTGGCGGTCCACCAGCACGTCCTCGTTCATCAACAGATAAACCAGGGTCAGCGCCTTGGAAAACAGCACGACGATCAGCACCAGCCAGAGGGTGCGGGAGAAAAAACTTTGGGGGAACCAGACGGGGGTTTTCATCTTTAACCGCTACACACTTGCAGGAGCGAGCAATGCTCGCATATTGCGGATTGCGAGTCTGTGGCAATGGCCGTGCGACCAGAGCCTTGCAGACCCGCTCCTACAAATCACCGATCACTTGGTGGCGGTGCCATCCGGTACGAACACGTAACCCACACCCCAGACGGTCTGGATGTAACGCGGTTTCGACGGATCGGGTTCGATCATCCGGCGCAGACGCGAGATCTGCACGTCGATGGAACGCTCCAGCGCATCCCATTCACGGCCACGGGCGAGGTTCATCAGCTTGTCGCGGGTCAGCGGCTGACGCGCGTTCATCACCAGCGCCTTGAGTACCGCGAACTCACCGGTGGTGAGCATGTGCACTTCATCGCCACGCTTGAGCTCGCGGGTCGCCAGCGACAACACGTAATCACCGAAGGTGACGTTTTCGTCTTCACTGCCCGGCGCGCCCGGCACCGGTGCGGCCTGACGGCGCAATACCGCTTTGACCCGCGCCATCAGCTCGTCCGGATTGAACGGCTTGGCCAGGTAATCGTCGGCGCCCAGTTCAAGCCCCTTGATACGGCTCAGCTCATCGCCCTTGGCGGTGAGCATGATGATCGGAATCTGGTTATTCGCGCTGCGCAGACGGCGGCACGCGGTCAGGCCGTCTTCGCCCGGCAGCATCAGGTCGAGAACGACCAGATTGAACACTTCACGCGCCAGCAGACGATCCATCTGCTCGGTGTTCGGAACGGTACGGGCACGGTAGCCCTTGCTGACGAAGAAACGCTCCAGCAGGCTGCTCAGCCCCGGATCGTCATCAACGATAAGAATTTTTTCGCCTTCAGCCGTTTGTGCAGTGCTGCTCATTGGATGCTCCTTTTAGCTCGGCGCGCATTATGGCGTAGCTGTCGTTATACGCACCGTGTGCATTGTTAGCAGATTTTTCCTTCACTGCCAGAAAACCGGGGTTTATGCCTACAGCCTGCAACGCCCCCGAATGACAGAACGCTGGTTATAATGCGCGGCGTTTTGCGCCAGGCAACGTCTGAATCGTTACCGTAAGTGGCCGGTATTTTTTCCGGCCCTGTGCAGTAACTGTTCGATTTCACGGGTCAATGGGCAGCTTCTTGATCCAGGCAGCGGCAATTTTCCAGCCGCTCAATCAGCCTCCAGGCCATTATCTGCGTGCCTGCGAGCCTGCTTTCATACTATGTCAGGTGGTTTTATGGACAGCATCAACAGCCGCATCGCCGAGGAACTCGGCGTACGCCCACAACAGGTCGAAGCGGCCGTCGCGCTACTCGATGAAGGTTCTACCGTTCCCTTTATCGCCCGTTACCGGAAAGAAGTCACCGGCAGCCTCGATGACACCCAGTTGCGTCATCTGGAAGAGCGCCTGCGCTACCTGCGAGAACTCGACGAACGGCGCATCAGCATCCTCGCCAGCATCGAGGAGCAAGGCAAACTCACCCCTGCCCTTGAGCGCGACATCAAGCTCGCCGACACCAAAACCCGTCTCGAAGACTTGTACCTGCCGTACAAGCAGAAGCGCCGCACCAAGGGCCAGATCGCCCTCGAAGCCGGCCTCGGCGAACTGGCCGACGGCTTGTTCAACGACCCGAACCTGTCGCCGGAAACCGAAGCCGCGCGCTTCGTCGACGCCGAAAAAGGCGTGGCCGACGTCAAGGCTGCGCTGGAAGGCGCCAAGTACATCCTCATGGAGCGCTTCGCCGAAGACGCCAGCCTGCTGGAAAAGCTGCGCAATTTCCTCAAACAGGAAGCGATCCTCAGTGCCCGCGTCATCGCTGGCAAGGAAGAGGAAGGCGCCAAGTTCCGTGATTATTTCGAACACGACGAGCCGCTGAAAAGCATGCCGTCGCACCGCGCCCTCGCCATTTTCCGTGGCCGCAACGAAGGCATTCTCAGCTCCGCGCTGAAAGTCGGCGATGAGCTGCCCGGCACGATGCATCCGTGCGAAGGCATGATCGCTCAGCAGTTCGGCATCCAGAACCAGAACCGCCCGGCGGACAAATGGCTCGGTGAAGTGGTGCGCTGGACCTGGAAGGTCAAGCTCTACACCCACCTGGAAACCGACCTGCTCGGCGAGCTGCGCGATGGCGCCGAAACCGAAGCGATCAACGTGTTCGCGCACAACCTGCACGACCTGCTGCTGGCCGCTCCGGCCGGCCCGCGCGCAACCCTGGGCCTCGACCCGGGCCTGCGTACCGGCTGCAAGGTGGCCGTGGTCGACTCCACCGGCAAGCTGCTCGACCACGCCACGGTTTACCCGCACGTGCCGCACAACAAATGGGATCAAACCATCGCAATTCTCGCCGCGCTGTGCGCCAAACACTCGGTGGACCTGATCGCCATCGGTAACGGCACTGCCAGCCGCGAGACCGACAAGCTGGCGATCGAGCTGATCAAAAAATATCCAGCGATGAAAATGACCAAGGTCATGGTGTCCGAAGCCGGCGCCTCGGTGTACTCGGCGTCGGAACTGGCGGCCAAGGAATTCCCGGACCTCGATGTGTCGATCCGTGGCGCCGTGTCGATCGCCCGTCGCCTGCAGGATCCGCTGGCCGAGCTGGTGAAGATCGATCCGAAATCCATCGGTGTCGGCCAATACCAGCACGACGTCTCGCAACTGAAACTGGCGCGCGGCCTGGATGCCGTGGTCGAGGACTGCGTGAACGCCGTGGGCGTGGATGTGAACACCGCCTCCGTGGCCTTGCTGGCACGGATTTCCGGCCTCAATGCAACGCTGGCGCAGAACATCGTTGCTCACCGTGACGAACACGGCGCGTTCAAGACTCGTGCAGCGCTGAAGAAAGTCGCGCGTCTGGGCGAAAAAACATTCGAACAGGCCGCCGGTTTCTTGCGCGTGATGAACGGCGACAATCCGCTGGATTCGTCGGCGGTTCACCCGGAAGCCTATCCGCTGGTGCAGCGCATTGCCGCTGAAACCGACCGCGACATTCGCTCGCTGATCGGCGATGCCGCGTTCCTCAAGCGTCTGGATCCGAAGAAATTCACCGACGAAACCTTCGGTCTGCCGACCGTCACCGACATCCTGCAAGAACTGGAAAAACCCGGTCGCGACCCACGTCCGGAGTTCAAGACCGCCGAGTTCCAGGAAGGCGTCGAAGACCTCAAGGATCTGCGACTGGGGATGATCCTCGAAGGCGTGGTGACCAACGTGACGGCGTTTGGTGCGTTCGTCGACATCGGCGTGCATCAGGATGGTCTGGTGCACATCTCGGCGCTGTCGGAAAAGTTCATCAAGGACCCGCGCGAAGCAGTCAAGGCCGGTGACGTGGTGAAAGTGAAGGTCATGGAAGTCGATATCCCGCGCAAACGCGTCGGCCTGTCGATGCGCATGGGCGACACCCCGGGCGAGAAAATCGATGGCGCCCGTGGCTCGCGCCCGGGCTCGGCACAACGCCAGCCGTCGAACAATGCGCCACGCAAGGAAACCGTCACCGCCGCGCCGGTAAACAATGCGATGGCCTCGCTGTTCGCCAACGCCAAGCAGTTGAAGAAACGCTGATGGACATGCCGGCCGGGCTCGTCGAGAGCGCGTTTTTCAAGCTGTTGGGCTGTCGCCTGCACAGTCTCGAAACCGGGGTGGCGCAAGTCGCCCTGGCGCTTGAGCCCGAACTGCGCAACCGTGGCGGCAAACTGCACGGCGGTGCGCTGTTCAGTCTGGTCGATATTGCTATGGGCCTGGCGTGTTCCAGCAGCCATGGCTTCGATCAGCAGAGTGCGACCATCGAATGCAAGATCAACTACATCCGCGCCGTTTCCGAGGGCGAGGTGCTGTGCACGGCGCGGGTGATCCACCCGGGCCGGCGCACGCTGGTGGTCGAAGCCGAGGTGATGCAGGGCGACAAACTGGTCGCAAAAGCGCAAGGCACGTTCGCTGTCCTGTAGCTACCGGTCATCATTTTGAGTTAATTTCGGCGCAATGAATCCTGTAGGAGCTGCCGAAGGCTGCGATCTTTTGATCTTGCTATTGAAAAACAAAATCAAAAGATCGCAGCCTTCGGCAGCTCCTACAGGGTATGTGTGTGGATGACCGGCTAGAAAAACCAGGCGATAACGCCAGTTTCAACTTCACCCTTGTAGACCGTCCTGCCCACCCCCATATTGGGGCGACTGACGCGTGAAGGAATCCAAATTGAGCGAACTTCTCAACCGCCGCCTGGCTCTGCTTGGCGAGCGCGCTAACCTCTCTCTGCTCAAGCAGTGCCTGCACGGTATCGAACGTGAATGCCTGCGTGTGACCAGTGAAGGTCGCCTGGCGCAAACGCCGCACCCCGAAGCCCTGGGTTCCGCGCTGACCAACGAACAGATCACCACCGACTACTCCGAGTCGCTGCTGGAATTCATCACGCCTGCCCTGCCGGATCCGGCCGACACGCTGGCGAGCCTGGACAAGATTCATCGTTTTGCCTACAGCAAACTCGGCAACGAGTACCTGTGGAGTCCATCGATGCCGTGCCCGTTGCCGGCCGAGGAAGACATCCCGATTGCCTATTACGGCACCTCCAACATCGGTCAGCTCAAATACGTCTATCGCAAGGGCCTGGCCCTGCGTTACGGCAAGACCATGCAGTGCATCGCCGGGATTCACTACAACTTTTCCCTGCCGGAACAACTCTGGCCATTGCTGCGCGAGGCCGAAGGTTTCGTCGGCACCGATCGCGATTTCCAGTCGGTGTCCTACATCGCGCTGATCCGCAACTTCCGTCGCTACAGCTGGCTGCTGATGTACCTGTTCGGTGCCTCGCCGGCGCTGGACGCCGGTTTCCTGCGTGGGCGTTCGCATCAGCTCGAGCAGCTCGACCCGGACACGCTGTATCTGCCGTACGCGACCAGCCTGCGCATGAGCGATCTCGGTTATCAGAGCAACGCCCAGGCCGGCCTGACACCGTGTTACAACGATCTGGCGAGCTATACCGACAGCCTGCGCGAAGCCGTGGCCACGCCGTATGCGCCGTATGTTGAAGTCGGTACGCACAAGGATGGTGAGTGGGTGCAGCTCAACACCAACATCCTGCAGATCGAAAACGAGTACTACTCCAACATCCGCCCGAAACGCGTGACCTACACCGGCGAGCGGCCGATCCAGGCGCTGATGGCGCGCGGCATTCAGTACGTCGAAGTGCGCTGCCTGGACATCAACCCGTTCCTGCCGATGGGCATCGACCTCACCGAGTCGCGCTTCATCGACGCCTTCCTGCTGTATTGCGCGTTGAACGACAGTCCGCTGCTGACCAACACTTCGTGCGGCAACGCCACTTCGAACTTCCTCAGCGTGGTCAAGGAAGGTCGCCGTCCGGGCCTGCAATTGCAGCGTGACGGTCAGCCGGTCGAGATGAAGCAATGGGCCGCTGAACTGCTGGAACAGATTGCTCCGCTGGCGGCGATGCTCGACCAGAGCGTCGGCGGCGATGCCCACAGCAAGGCGCTGGATGCGCAACTGGCCAAGGTCAACGACCCGTCCCTGACGCCATCGGCGCAGGTACTGGCGGCCATGGCCGAGCACAAGGAAAGCTTTGCGCAGTTCTCCCTGCGCCAGAGCCAGACCCACGCCGAGTTCTTCCGCAGCGAGCCGCTGGCGGCTGACGAGCAAGCGAAGTTTGAAGAACTGGCGCGCGCATCGCTGGCGCAGCAGACCGAGCTTGAGCAGAACGAAGTAGGCGATTTCGATGTGTTTGTCGGCGCGTATCAGGCGAGCATCCTCGCCATCAGCAATTAAAAGCCCCTCACCCTAACCCTCTCCCAAAGGGAGAGGGGACTGACCGCGTTGTTCTTGCGAGCTACACCGACCTGAAATACCGGGCCGAACTCAGGCCTTGAAAAGCATGAAGATCAGCTCCCTTTCCCCCTCGCCTCCTTGGGGGAGAGGGCTGGGGTGAGGGGGCAAAGTTCTGACGTCGAACGAATCATCCGAAATCCCCACACCCTCTCCTATCCTTAGATTTTTCCGCTCATAAGCTCATTCGAAAAAGTTATTTATTTCGCGATTCTTAGATCATTTAGTCTCCACTCATGCCGACATTCGGTCGCCTGATCTGGAGCTCTCAATTGAAACTGAATTTCCCGCTTCGCCTGCTCGCCGCCGCCTCACTGGCCGCTGCAAGCTTCCTGGCCCAGGCGGCCGATCTCACCGTCGCCTACCAGACCACCGTCGACCCGGCCAAAGTCGCGCAGGCCGACGGCGCCTACGAGAAAGCCACCAAGGCTGACATCAGTTGGCGCAAATTCGATAACGGCGCCGACATCATCGCCGCCATCGCGTCCGGCGATGTGCAGATCGGCTATCTCGGTTCGAGCCCGTTGACCGCCGCGATCACCCGCAAGGTACCGGTAGAAACCTTCCTGATTGCCACGCAAATCGGCGCCGCTGAAGCACTGGTCGCGCGCGACGGCTCCGGCATCAAGACTCCGCAGGATCTGATCGGCAAGAAAATCGCCGTGCCGTTCGTCTCCACCGGGCACTACAGCCTGCTCGCCGCGCTCAAGCACTGGAACATCGACCCGTCGAAAGTCACCGTGCTCAACCTCGCGCCGCCAGCCATCATCGCGGCGTGGAAACGCGGCGACATCGACGCCACTTACGTGTGGGATCCGGCACTGGGCGTGGCCAAGGAAAACGGCAAAGTGCTGATCACCTCCGGCGAGCTGGCCAAGTTCGGCGCGCCGACCTTCGATGCCTGGATCGTGCGCAAGGACTTCGCCGAGAAGCACCCGGAAATCGTCACCGCGTTCGCCAAGGTCACCCTCGACGCCTACGCCGCTTACCGCAAGGATCCGCAGGCCTGGCTGGCCAATCAGAGCAACGTCGACAAACTGGTCAAACTCTCCGGCGCCAAGGCCAGCGACATCCCATTGCTGCTGCAGGGCAACGTCTATCCATTGGCGGCGGATCAGGTCAGTGACCTCGGCGCGCCGACCACCAAAGCCATCACTGACACCGCCGCGTTCCTCAAGGAGCAAGGCAAGGTCGAAGCCGTCCTGCCGGACTACGCGCCTTACGTCAGCGCCAAATACATCACCAACTGATCGGGAGATAACAGCGATGGCCTTGCTACAGCTGGAGCGCATCAGCGCACAGTACCCGGGCAGCCCGGAGCCGGTGCTGGCGGATATTTCTCTGACCCTGGGGCCGCAGCAATTGCTGGTAGCCCTCGGCCCGTCCGGCAGTGGCAAGACTTCGCTGTTGAACCTGATTGCCGGCTTCGTCGAGCCGAGTGCCGGGCGCATCACCCTCGACGGCGTGCCGGTCAAAGGCCCGAGCGCCGAACGTGGCGTGGTGTTTCAGGACGACGCCTTGTTGCCTTGGCAGGATGTGTTGGCCAACGTCGCGTTCGGTCTGGAACTGGCCGGTGTCGCTAGGGACAAACGCGAAAAAATCGCCCGCGAAATGCTCGCGCTGGTTGATCTTTCCGGTTTCGAAAGCCGTCGTATCTGGCAACTCTCCGGCGGCCAGAAACAACGCGTCGGCCTCGCCCGCGCCCTCGCCGCCGACCCGCGCGTGTTGCTGATGGACGAGCCGTTCGGTGCGCTTGATGCATTCACTCGCGAGCAGATGCAGGAGCTGTTGCTGCAAGTCTGGCAACGCACCGCCAAGCCGGTTTTTCTGATTACCCACGATATTGAAGAAGCGGTGTTCCTCGCCACGGACCTGATTCTGCTGGCGCCGAATCCAGGGCAGATCGTTGAGCGTCTGCAATTGGATTTCGGTCAGCGTTATGCCGCTGGCGAGTCGGCCCGTGCGATCAAATCCGATCCGCGTTTTATCGAAACCCGCGAGCACGTGCTGAGCAAAGTCTTCTCGCAACGCAGCGCCGTACCCCGGCAGGAGCGCGCATGAGCAGTTACGACGTTTCCGCTGCGGCGGTGAAAACACCTTCGGTGAGCATCCCGGTGCGCCGCAGCCTCAGCACTCGCTGGATCAGCCTGCTGACCCTGTTCGGCCTGCTGGCGATCTGGTGGGCGGTGACCGCGACCGGCCTGATCGAACCGCTGTTCCTGCCGCCACCCTCCGCCGTCCTGCAAAAGGGCTGGTTGCTGGCGACCTCGGGATATATGGATTCGACGCTGTGGCAGCACCTGGGCGCGAGCCTGAGCCGCATCGGCCTGGGTCTCGCTTTTGCGATTCTCACCGCCGTGCCGGTGGGCATTGCCATCGGCGCCAACCGCATCGCCCGTGGTGTGCTCGATCCGCTGATCGAGTTCTACCGCCCGATCCCGCCGCTGGCCTATCTGCCGCTGATCGTAATTTGGTGCGGCATCGGCGAGTTGTCGAAAGTGCTGCTGATCTATCTGGCGATTTTTGCGCCGATTGCCATCGCCACCGCGACGGGTGTGCGCACGGTTGATCCAGCAAAACTGCGCGCCGCTCAGTCATTGGGCGCGACGCGCGCGCAGTTGATTCGCCATGTGATTTTGCCGAGCGCCCTGCCGGACATTCTCACCGGCGTGCGCATTGGTCTGGGCGTCGGCTGGTCGACCCTGGTCGCCGCTGAACTGATCGCGGCCACCAGTGGCCTGGGCTTCATGGTGCAGTCGGCCGCGCAGTTTCTGGTCACCGATGTCGTGGTGCTGGGGATTCTGGTCATCGCCCTGATCGCCTTCGCCATGGAAATGGGCCTGCGCGCATTGCAGCGCAGACTGGTGCCGTGGCACGGCCAGGCGCACTGACAAATTTTTGAATCACCCATGTAGGAGCTGCCGAAGGCTGCGATCTTTTGATCTTGATCTTCTTAAAAAGCAAGATCAAAAGATCGCAGCCTTCGGCAGCTCCTACAAAGGGTGGTCTCACCGAATTGAAGAGAACGACCATGAGCACCCTCAGCATCACCCCATTAAGCTCGGCCCTCGGTGCGCAGATCAGTGGCGTCGACATCAGCCAGCCGCTGAGCCTGGAACACCGCGACGCCATCGAACAGGCGCTGCTCAAGTATCAGGTGCTGTTCTTCCGCAACCAACCGATCGAGCCAGCGCAACAGGCACGCTTCGCGCATTATTTCGGCGACCTGCACATTCACCCGATCTACCCGAATGTGCCGGAACAACCGGAAGTACTGATCCTCGACACCGCCGTCACCGACGTGCGCGATAACGCGATTTGGCACACCGACGTGACCTTCCTGCCGACGCCGGCGATGGGCGCAGTGCTCAGCGCCAAGTTGCTGCCGGAGTTCGGTGGCGACACGTTGTGGGCCAGCGGGATCGCGGCATATGAAGCGTTGTCGGCGCCGATGAAAAGCCTGCTCGAAGGTCTGAGCGCCACCCACGATTTCACCCGATCGTTTCCACTCGAGCGCTACGGCAACACGCCTGAAGCGCTGGCGCAGTGGGAAGAAGCGCGGCGCAAGAATCCGCCGCTGTCGCACCCGGTGATCCGTACGCACCCGGTGAGCGGCCGGCGCTCACTGTTCGTCAATGAAGGGTTTACCTCGAAGATCAACGAGCTGTCGGAAACCGAGAGTGAGGCGATTCTGAAGTATCTGTTCGCCCATGCGACGCGACCGGAATTCACCATTCGCTGGCGCTGGCAGAAAGACGACATCGCCTTCTGGGATAACCGCGTGACGCAGCATTACGCGGTGGATGATTACCGCCCGGCGCGGCGGGTGATGCAGCGGGCGACGGTGTTGGGGGATGTGCCGTTCTTCAAGTGATAGCTGATGATCGTTCCCTCGCTCTGCGTGGGAATGCATCAACGGACGCTCCGCGTTCGGCTTTAGATGGGACGCAGAGCGTCCCGGGCGGCATTCCCACGCAGAGCGTGGGAACGATCCTCTCAGCGGCTTATTCGGCTGTCGAAGGCTTCTCCCAAAGATTGATCCCGCCCTCCTGGGCAAACCGGTCAATCTCCGCCAGCTCTTCAGCACTGAAATTCAGATTCTTCAGCGCGCCGACGTTCTCGATGATCTGCTCCGGCCGGCTCGCGCCGATCAGTGCCGAGGTCACTCGTGGATCACGCAGCGTCCACGCCAGTGCCAGTTGCGCCAGACTCTGGCCGCGACGCTGGGCGATCTCGTTCAGCGCCCGCACGTGAGCGATGTTGGCCTCGGACAAGTGCGAAGCCTGCAACGAACCACCGCCGGGACGATTGACTCGCGCATCGGCCGGCACGCCATTGAGGTATTTGTCGGTGAGCAAACCCTGCGCCAGCGGCGTGAAGGCGATGACGCCAGTGCCGAGTTCGTCAGTGGTATCGAGCAGATCCTTTTCCACCCAGCGATTGAGCAGGTTGTACGCCGGTTGATGAATCAGCAGCGGCACTTTCCATTCTTTCAGCAGCGCGGCCATTTCTCGGGTTTTCACCCCTGAGTAGGACGAGATGCCGATGTACAAAGCCTTGCCCTGCTGCACGGCGGTGGCGAGGGCGCTGGCGGTTTCTTCCAGTGGAGTGTCCGGGTCGAAGCGGTGCGAATAGAAGATGTCCACATAGTCCAGGCCGAGGCGTTGCAGGCTCTGGTCGAGGCTGGCCAGTACGTATTTGCGCGAACCGCCGCCCTGGCCGTACGGGCCGGGCCACATGTCCCAACCGGCCTTGCTGGAGATGATCAGCTCGTCGCGGTATTGCTTGAAGTCTTCGCGCAGCAGGCGACCGAAATTGATCTCGGCGCTGCCGTATGGCGGGCCGTAGTTGTTGGCCAGATCGAAATGGTTGATGCCCAGATCGAACGCGGTGCGCAGCAAGGCACGCTGGGTCTCGATCGGAGTGCTGTCGCCAAAGTTGTGCCACAGGCCCAGCGACAATGCCGGCAGCACCAGACCGCTGCGGCCGACGCGGCGGTAGGGAATGGAGTCGTAGCGATTTTCGGCAGCGGTGTAAGTCATCGAATCCTCTCTTGTCTGTCTTTTAGTCATCTGCAACCGGACACCTTTGTGGCGAGGGGATTTATCCCCGATGGATGGCGAAGCCGCCCCAAAACCTGAAACCTCGGCGAATCTGGTGTACCGAATGCGCTGGTTTTACGACTGCTTCGCAGCCGAACGGGGATGAATCCCCTCGCCACAAAAGCCCCATCAATCAGGCAAAGCGATTTGCAGGTCGAACCAGCTCCAGGTTCTGCCGCAACGTCCGGCCTTCATATCCAATTCTGAACAACCCGCCCAGCATACGCCCAAGCGGCGCGACGCCGACCTCCGGTTCGACCAATTGCTGAAACGTTTCACATTTTTTCCTGCGCTTCAGCCTCGCTGGATTGGCCATGCTCAAAGTGACACCGAGTTGGCCCCTTCGCGAGCAGGCTCGCTCCCACAGAGTTCTCCTGTGAACATGAAATTCATGTCCAGCCGAGATCCATTGTGGGAGCGAGCCTGCTCGCGAAGGCGGCCGATCAGGCAACACCCATTCACCAGGCCAAAACTGCCATGCACATCACCATCATCACTTTCTCCGGCCTGGTCCTGCTCGCACTGATGCTTTACATCGGCGACCCCATTGGCTTCAGCCGCCAGACCATGGCCTACCGCTTCGCAGCGCTATGGCTTGCGATGACCCTGATCAATGGCGCAGTCGGCGTAGTTCATGCGGGCGGCCGCTGGGTTTGGAAATAGCGCTTGGCAGCGCGGTATTCGGCATGCCGGCAGCAGCAACGGTGTTGTTCATGCTGCTGAGCGCCGAATCCCGAGCAGACCCGGCGCTCAGCCGCTGGATCAACGCACCAGATGCAGGAACTGCATGTGCCGTTCGTACTGGTCGAGGATGTCGTTGATGATCTGCTCTTTGGTGTAACCGACCAAATCGTAGTCCTGACTGCCCTCGCTCAAGTGCACTTCGGCGCGGTAGTAGCGGCGATTGTTGAGTTGCTTGGAACCCATGCCGCCGCGCGCGAACGATGGCGTGAAATAGCCGCGCATCTGCACCTGATAGATGAACGGATGCTGCTCGCCATGACCGATTTCCAGGCTGACGTTGTCATGCGCCGGATCCGGCTGAGTGACGACGTGCAGACCTTTCTCGACGAACACGGCGGTCACTTCTTCGATCGCCGGGCGCACTGTGCTTTCCATGAAGCGGTACACCTCGTCGCGGGACGGGAAGTGCACGGCCTGGCTCAGGCGCTGACGCCAGCCGCCGGTGCCACGCCGCGAACCGGAGACCGGCGCCAGCGAATGCAGCTGCGCGATCTGCTTCTGCGATTCCAGATAGAACGCCTTGTGCAGGCCCCACATCATCAGCAGCAGAATCAACGAGAACGGCAACGAGGTCAGCACCACCGCCGACTTCAGCGCATCGATGCTGCCGGAGAACAGCAGCGCACTGGTGATCAGCGCGGTCATCGCGCCCCAGAACACCCGCAGCCATTTCGGCCCGTCTTCATCCGGGTTACCGCCCTTCGCCGACAGGGTCGAGAGCACCACGGTGCCAGAGTCCGCAGACGTCACGAAGAACACGAAGCTGATGAACACCGTCACGGCGATGACGGTCTTGCTCCATGGGTAGGTTTCCAGCAGCAGATAAATGCTCATCGACGGATTGTCGATGGCCGACATGCCCAGCGCACTCATGCCGTGATTGAGCACCTGGTCCAAGGCGCTGTTGCCGAAGATCGACATCCACGCCAGGGTGAAACCGAGCGGGATCAACAGCACGCCGAAGACGAATTCACGGATAGTGCGGCCACGGGAGATCCGCGCAATGAACAGGCCCACGAACGGCGACCATGCAATCCACCAGGCCCAGTAGAACACTGTCCAGCCACCCAGCCAGTCACTCGGTTTGTCGTAGGCGTAGAGGTCGAAACTCTTCATCGGCAGGGCGCCGAGGTAGTCGCCGACGTTCTGGATCAGCGTGTTGAGCAGGTGCTGTGTCGGCCCGGCGAACAGCACGAACAGCAGCAGCCCGCAGGCCAGCAGCATGTTGATGTCGGACATCACCCGCACGCCTTTATCGACACCGGAGACCGCAACGATGATCGCCGCGCCCATCATCAGGGTGATCAGGCCGACCTGAATCCACTGGGTGTGGGCGATGCCGAACAGATAATCCAGACCGGAATTCAGATGCAACACGCCGAAGCCCATGTCGGCACCAAGGCCGAACACCGTGGCGATGATGCCGAAGCCGTCCACCGCGTAGCCGATCGGGCCGTTGATGCGTTTACCAATCAGCGGGTACAGCGCCGAACGCAGGGCCAGCGGCAGATTGTGCCGATAAGCGAAATAGGCCAGTGCCATGCCGACAAAGGCAAACACGCCCCAGCCATGCAGGCCCCAATGCAGAAACAGAATCTGCATCGCCTGGCGCGCCGCATCCGCCGTGCCCGCGTCGCCTTGCGGTGGCTGGAGCATATGGGTCAGCGGTTCGGAGACGCAGAAGAAGAACAGCGTGATGCTGATCCCGGCGGCGAACAGCATGCCGGCCCAGGACAGGTAACTGAATTCGGGCTCGTCGTGGTCGGCACCGAGTTTTATCTTGCCGTAGCCGGATAAGGCGGTGACCACCACGAAGACCAGATACAGGGTCATCGCGAGCATGTAGTACCAGCCGACCGTGTTGGCCGCCCAGTTTTGCGCTTCCAGCAACCAGGCGCCGGCCTGCTCAGGGATGGCGATGACGACAAGACCAAACAGCAGAATGACCGTCGCGGCGAAGTAGAACACCGGCGGATTCATGCGTACCAGACCGCTGGCGGGGGTAGACGATGCACTCATGAAACGTGCACCTCGAAGGTTTGAAGCGTGGCTGAAATGATCGGACTCAGCAAAGGCAAGCCTCCTGTTGTGAGCGGGCAGCGAACCACCGGTTTAACTTGAATGAACGTTCAAGTTAAACATGAATGGGGTGGTAAGGACTAATCGCAGGGCTGGGCGGTAGGTTTCCTACAGCGCCCAAAGAGGGGTATGACGCGGGTTTGGAGAGATTCGTTCACTGATGAATTGGCTTAAGGCCACTACCTTAATCCGACCTGGAAATCTCGCGAGCAGGCTCGCTCCCACATCTGAAACGCATTCCAATGTGGGAGCGAGCCTGCTCGCGAAGAGGCCCGATACAACAACACAGATTCAAGACTTACTTCTGCGTCCCGTCATCATGCTGCAGATTCGCCTGCGTCAGATTCGCCCCCGCCGGCACGCTACGTGTCAGCCAGACGTTGCCGCCAATGGTCGAGCCCTTGCCGATGGTGATCCGTCCGAGAATCGTCGCCCCGGCGTAAATCACCACGTCATCCTCAACGATCGGGTGACGCGGATGACCCTTCTGCAACTGGCCGTCCTCATCCGCCGGGAATCGCTTGGCCCCCAGCGTCACCGCCTGATAAATGCGCACCCGCTCACCAATGATCGCGGTTTCGCCAATCACCACACCGGTGCCGTGATCGATAAAGAAGCTGCGGCCGATCTGCGCGCCCGGGTGGATATCGATGCCCGTCGCCGAATGGGCGATCTCCGCGCTGATCCGCGCCAGCAGCGGCAGCCCGGCACGGTATAAATGGTGCGCGAGGCGATGGTGAATCACCGCAAGAATGCCCGGATAGCACAGCAGCACTTCATCAACGCTGCGTGCCGCCGGGTCGCCGTGATAGGCCGCGAGCACATCGGTGTCGAGCAGCGTGCGCAGGCCCGGCAAGGCCAAGGCGAAATCCTGCACGATCTGGATGGCGCGGGTTTCGACTTCACTGTCGTCCTGCGCGCTGTGGCGGGCAACGTAACGCAACTCCAGGCGCGTCTGCGCCAGCAAGGCATTCAGCGCTACATCAAGCGTGTGGCCGACGTAGAAATCTTCACTTTCTTCACGCAGATCGACCGGCCCCAGACGCATCGGGAACAGCGCGCCACACAGCGCCTCGAGGATTTCCGCCATCGCCGCTCGCGATGGCAATTCGCGGCCGCCCTGCTCCCCTGAAGCCCGGCCATTCTGTGCGCGCCACTGATCCCGCGCGCTGCGCAGCTGGCTGACGATGGTCTGCAATTGCCAATGGCTGGAACGCTCGCTCACGGTAAAGACTCCTTACGGGCGGCCGGACTATCTGGCCGCGTCATCGGCGCCTACTTTACGGCATGCCTTTGCCGACGGATTAAGAACCGATAGTGCTGGCCTCAGTCCATTTGGCTATAAGCGATTGGCGGTTGCCCGTGCAAAAACGCGTGCCTATAGTCCTTTCATTCTTCTGCGCCAGTACGGACCCATGATCAAACAACAGCTGCAACGCTTCCCCCGTCTCGAACTGCTGAGCCACCCCACGCCGCTGGAAAAACTCGAGCGCCTGTCCACTTGGCTCGGTCGCGAGGTGTACATCAAACGCGATGACCTGACGCCGCTGGCGATGGGTGGCAACAAGCTGCGCAAACTCGAATACCTCGCCGCCGACGCGCTCGCGCAAGGTGCTGACACGCTGATCACGGCCGGTGCGCTGCAATCGAACCACGTGCGCCAAACCGCCGCGCTGGCGGCGAAACTCGGCCTCGGTTGTGTGGCGCTCCTGGAAAACCCGCTGGGCACTGATGACGGAAATTACACCGGCAACGGCAACCGCCTGCTGCTGGATCTGTTCGACACCAAGGTCGAGTTGGTCGACAACCTCGACAACGCCGACGAACAACTGACCGCACTGGCCGTGCGCCTGCGCAGCAACGGCAAGAAGCCGTATCTGGTGCCGATCGGCGGCTCCAACGCCCTTGGTGCTCTGGGTTATGTGCGCGCCGGGCTGGAGCTGGCCGAGCAGATCAAGGACAGCGGCCTCGATTTCGCCGCAGTGGTGCTGGCGTCGGGCAGTGCCGGTACTCACAGTGGCCTCGGACTGGCGCTGAGTGAGGCGCTGCCGCAACTGCCGGTGATCGGCGTGACCGTTTCGCGCAGTGAAGAAGATCAGCGCCCGAAGGTGCAGGGGTTGGCCGAACGCACGGCGGAGCTGCTGGGCGTCGAGTTGCCGGCCAGCTTCAAGGTCGAGCTGTGGGACGAATATTTCGCCCCGCGTTATGGCGAGCCGAATGCCGGAACGCTGGCGGCGGTGAAACTGTTGGCGGCTCAGGAAGGTCTGTTGCTAGACCCGGTCTACACCGGCAAGGCCATGGCCGGTCTGCTCGACGGGATTGGCCGGCAGCGCTTCGATGACGGCCCGATCATCTTCCTGCACACCGGCGGCGCGCCGGCGTTGTTTGCCTACAAGGATTTTCTCACAAGATGATCACTGCAGATTGCAGATATCTGTAGCGAGGGGATTTATCCCCGTTGGGTCGCGGAGCGGCCCCTTGCTTTCGCAAGTGAGTACAACGTCGCAGGACTTCGCAACTGTTGTGCAGCCGAACGGGGATAAATCTCCTCGCCACAACAGAACTGGCACATATTCCAAAAAACTCTAAAAGAAACACAATCTAGTATTTTCAAGTCTAAAACAGACATCTTATAGTCTCGCCGCAGGCGAATTTCGGGCGAGACGCTTAAGCTGCTTTAAGGCAGGATAGCGCTGTCGTTCAAATCACCAATTTGCCTACATTCCTTAAGCGTCTTCCATAAGAAAACACAGGGGCTTGTCATGAATTTTTCCGCACTACGTCGCACTCTGCTGGTCGGTTCGCTGGGTCTTGCGCTCAGCGCCGGCCTGATCGGTCAGGCAGTGGCCGGTGAGCAGTTGCAACAGATCAAGGACAAAGGCGTGCTCAACGTCGGCCTGGAAGGCACTTACCCACCGTTCAGCTTCGTCGACGAGAACGGCAAGCTGTCGGGTTTTGAAGTCGAGCTGTCCGAAGCGCTGGCGCAAAAGCTCGGCGTCAAAGCCAAGATCCAGCCGACCAAATGGGATGGCATCCTCGCCGCACTGGAATCCAAGCGTCTGGATCTGGTGGTCAACCAAGTGACAATCTCCGACGAGCGCAAGAAGAAGTATGACTTCTCCGAACCGTACACCGTCTCCGGCATCCAGGCCCTCGTGCTGAAAAGCAAAGAGTCGGCGCTGAACATCAAGACTGCCGCTGACCTGTCCGGCAAGAAAGTCGGTGTCGGCCTGGGCACTAACTACGAGCAGTGGGTTCGCGCCAACGTGCCGGGTGCTGACGTGCGCACCTACGATGATGATCCGACCAAGTTCGCCGACCTCAACAACGGTCGTACCGATGCCATCCTGATCGACCGTCTGGCTGCCCTCGAATACGCCAAGAAAGCCCCGAAAACCGTCGCTGCCGGTGAGGCCTTCTCGCGTCAGGAATCCGGTATCGCCCTGCGCAAAGGCGAGCCTGAACTGCTCGCTGCGGTGAACAAGGCGCTCGACGAACTGCGTGCTGACGGCACTCTCGAGAAACTGTCGAAGAAATACTTCAACGCAGACGTCACTAAATAATGGAAGAGGCTTTCCAACTCGCGCTGGATTCCGCGCCCTTTCTGTTGAAGGGCGCGTACTACACGGTAGTCCTCAGCCTCGGCGGGATGTTCTTCGGTCTGCTGCTGGGCTTCGGCCTCGCGCTGATGCGCCTGTCGCGCTTCAAATCGGTCAGTTGGCTGGCACGCATTTACGTGTCGTTCTTTCGCGGCACGCCGTTGCTGGTGCAGCTGTTCGTGATCTATTACGGCTTGCCGCAACTGGGCATGGAGCTTGATCCGCTGCCGGCAGCGCTGATCGGTTTCTCGCTGAACATGGCCGCCTACGCCTGTGAAATCCTCCGTGCCGCGATCGGTTCGATCGAACGCGGTCAGTGGGAAGCTGCCGCGAGTATCGGCATGACCCGCGCGCAGACCCTGCGCCGGGCCATCCTGCCGCAAGCGATGCGCACGGCATTGCCGCCGCTGGGCAACAGCTTCATTTCGCTGGTCAAGGACACGGCGCTGGCCGCGACCATTCAGGTGCCGGAGCTGTTCCGTCAGGCGCAGCTGATTACCGCCCGGACTTTCGAAGTCTTCACCATGTATCTTGCCGCCGCGCTGATCTACTGGATTCTGGCCACGGTGCTTTCGCACTTGCAGAACAAGTTGGAAGAGCGGGTCAATCGGCACGACCAGGAGTCCTGACGCGATGATTGTCGTGGAAAAACTGACCAAGCAATTCAAGGGTCAGGTCGTGCTCAACGGCATCGACCTTGAGGTAAAGGAAGGCGAAGTCGTCGCGATCATCGGCCCCAGTGGCTCGGGGAAAACGACGTTCCTGCGTTGCCTGAATTTCCTCGAAGAACCCACCAGCGGCCGGATCAAGGTCGGCGATATCGAAATCGATACCAGCCGCCCGCTGAACCAGCAGCAGAGTCTGGTGCGCAACCTGCGCCAGCACGTCGGCTTCGTGTTCCAGAATTTCAACCTGTTCCCACACCGCACAGCTTTGGAAAACGTCATCGAGGGCCCGATCGTGGTCAAGAAGATGCCGCGCGACCAGGCAGTTGCTCTGGGTAAAAAGCTGTTGACCAAAGTGGGGCTTGCCGGCAAAGAGGACGCCTATCCGCGCCGTCTCTCCGGTGGCCAGCAACAGCGCGTGGCGATTGCCCGGGCGCTGGCGATGGAGCCGGAAGTGATTCTGTTCGACGAACCGACTTCAGCGCTCGACCCGGAACTGGTCGGTGAAGTGCTGGCAACCATTCGCGGTCTTGCCGAAGAAAATCGCACCATGGTGATTGTCACCCACGAAATGGGTTTTGCCCGTGACGTGGCCAATCGCGTGGTGTTTTTCGACAAGGGCGTAATTGTTGAACAGGGTGAAGCCAAGGCACTGTTTGCCAACCCGAAAGAAGAACGCACCAAACAGTTTCTCAGCAAGTTTCTGAATCACGCCTGAGAACTTTCTCTGCCACAGCCCTCAACTTCCACGGACGGAAGTTATCCCTGTCCCGGTATTTCATTCTTCTGAACATTTATTACTTGTGCGCGTAGATATACATTGCGCAACGATGACGCACATTCTCGATTCGTCATATTTCCATACGTTTGCCGGTGAACGAACCCGCACAAAACGCCGCAAAACCGCTGTTTATCTGTAGCTGATTTCGCGCTTACACCTAGGCTTAGTGCCTCGATGACGTAGGAGCTTTCTGATTAACTTGTAATTTACGCATTAACTAACCCCCTCTATTGACACCCCTCTCCGTAGACTTTTATCTAGTCGGCAACCGGCGCCCCTTAGTTCAAACAACCCGCACTAATACCGAGCAGATACTTGTCGCTTTTATTGCCAGTTGATTCGCGCCTTTTTTCCAGAAACGGATTTCGCTGCAAGACTTCAAGGAGAGAAACCGATGACCCGCACTTCGCATACACCCGAACTTGCAGCGCCAACGCTGGCATGCGCACAAAAAACCGGCATCAACCAGGCGACAGCGGCCCATCTGCTGATCGATGTACCGCCCTACCGCGACATGGACGTTGGCGATCTGATCGAACTGTTCTGGAACAAATGCTATGTCGCGTCAAAAGTCCTCAGCGCAGACGATGTGGGTGAGTCGGTCAGCCTGCGGGTGCCGGAGAGTTTCATCACCAATGGCACCGCGCGCATTCACTATCGCGTGATGCAGGTCGGCCAAGGTCCGGCACTGTCGGCGGCGACCCGGGTGCAAGTCAAACTCGATTGCCCCGGGGGCCAGCCCACTGGGCAGTGCGAAGACGAAAACCAGCAACTGGCACCAGTGACCATCCCCGAAGCGATTCGCCGTCAAGGCGTGAATCCCAGCCAGATCAAACGCGGCGTGCCGCTGACTATAGAGCCTTACCTGAACATGGCAGAAGACGACGCCATCACATTGCGCTGGGGCGATGTGCGCATGGATCTGGCGGCGCTCACTGCGGCCGACGTCGGGCTGCCGATTCAGGTCTGGGTGCCACCGGCGGTCATTGTCGAAGCGGGCGAAGACCTGCGGCTGGACGTGACCTACTGCATCCTCGACCGGGTCGGTAACAACTCGCGCTGGGCACCGCCGCGCACGTTGAAAATCGGTTGCGTGAATCCGTACGTAAAAGTCCCGTTGAAACCCGAATTCAAGGCCGCTGAATCACGTACCAAGTGAGACCTGCTCAGGGGTGGGAGGTCAGTTATCTCTCACCTGACCCTCGTTAACCAAGCCGAACATCCACCCTTCTATACATATTCCTAAAAGTTAGTTTATTTAATTTTTATACACGCTTAGGGTATATGAACCGGACCACCGGACATTCTTTCAATCGTCGCACTTCGCGGCGTTTTTCATGAGATGTGAGGTAGGTATGGTCCGGAACACAATCACCCCAGTGCAGATCGCC